>NZ_JAJBJD010000227.1 GCF_021811875.1 Candidatus Bandiella numerosa
TTTTATAGTGCGAATGTTTCACTTAAAGCTATTACTGTTGTGTTCTTCCATCTTCAAAAAGTCGCTGATCTGTTCTAAGACATCAGGATTGAATACAAGTTGGTTATGTCCCCAGTGGTAAGGCCCGACTACGAATCTCGATCCCTAAGCAAAGTGAGTATCACGCTTACAATCTTCTCTCTTTTCCACATATTCTGAAATGAAGCAGGAGTGTTGGCAGCAAGACTGCTTGATAAATGCTTAAGCATGATTCTATATAGCTGTTTGGTGCTCGACTCAGTAGATTCTCGTTGTTTTCCAATTGGCAGTTTGAGCGATACCTTCCTCCTTCTGACAGTGGCTTTGCCTTTGGCTTTGCCTTTGGCTTCTTCCCTCTAAACCGGTTAAAAATAAGTCACAAAGGACGATTGTAAATTATGTGG
>NZ_JAJBJD010000073.1 GCF_021811875.1 Candidatus Bandiella numerosa
CAAAGAGAGAATTTTCAAAAAGCTAAATTTATTTGGGATGAAGCTATCCAAGAGATAGCTGCTGCCTAAAATTTAAGGGTCAGGGTTGTGTTGCGGCCATATTTCCATTAACTTGACGGTGCCCTTTTTCTATTTTAAGCTGCCTTATCTCCTTCTCTAACATCATTTTTTCTTTCTTTATTAAATTCATATTTCCATTCCCTGGAAATGCTATTTTACTATTTGGCTCTTTTTCTATTCTTTTCTTCCATTTGCTTATTGAATCTACACTCACTCCCAAGCTTTTTGCTGCCTGCGTCATGCTATACCCAGATTCTATAACTAGCTTTACTGCTTCTACTTTAAAATCTTCTGTGTATCGATTTCTTGTATTGTCCATTATCAACTCCTTTTTTTAAGTTTTTACTTTATCAGAGTTGCTTAACTTTGACTCTTGTTTTTGGGGGTCACTTCATAACAGCGTAACTACTATTCTCGAAAAAATCAATATCCGATAATAACGCTATTTCTTATCATCACCAATGGTAATAATTGCTAGCATTGTTATTGAAATCTGCTAAAATCGTGGTCGGTGAAGTTGATATTTCCCACCCAATTTGAAGGTGGTTATTTTAATGAATGTCAACCTCCGCCATTTAATATTATTTGTGATTAATGATGAATTCCAAAGTTAAAATAGCTTATGTGATTTTAGCTTTGCCATTTAATCAGGAATTTTCGTATAAAATATCTGAGCAACATAAACCTAAAATTGGCTCTATAGTTAAAGTAAATTTTAGAAAAAGAGAGCAAATTGGCATTGTAACAAATATAGAAAATGTTGATAAAAGCAATTTGGACTTTGAGTTAAAGGAAATTATTGCTGTATACGATTTACCTTTAGTTAATTCCAAATTATTAGATTTTGCAAAATGGGTAGCAAAATACAATGTCACTAACTACGGAAATGTTATTAAAATGTTGTTACTTAATAAGAATAATGTTGAGCATATTATAAAAGATGAAGAATATAAAAAATTTCAAAACGATGCAAAAAATTTTAGCAAGGTAGAACTTTCAGATACTCAAAATCAAGTAGTTAATGAGATTAACAAGGCTGGATTTTTAGACTTTTCAGCGCATTTGATTTTGGGGGCAACTGGTTCTGGTAAGACAGAAGTATACTTAGAAAATACCCAAAAAATCATTGATGATGGTGGTCAGGCTCTTATATTGCTTCCTGAAATATTGCTTGCAACTCAATTGATAAAAAGATTTAGAAATAGATTAAAAAATTGTGCTATTGCCGAATGGAACTCCTCATTAACACCGAAAAAAAAAGCTATTATATGGCGAGGAGTGCTAGATGGTAATATTGATATCGTAGTAGGTGCGAGAAGTGCTTTGTTTTTGCCCTTTAAAAACCTAAAGCTTATTGTCATTGATGAAGAAAATGATAATTCTTTTAAGCAAGAAGAGGGTATAATTTATAACGCCAGAGATATGGCTGTTATAAAAGCAAAAATCGAAGAAATTCCCATTTTACTTTCAACTGCAACACCTTCTGCAGAGTCCTATCATAATACTATTTTAAATAAATATAGGATTCATAAATTACCTAATCGTTACACAGGAGTATCTTTACCTCAAGTACAAATAGTGGATTTAAAAAAAACAAAAAGACAGTTTAATGAATGGATTTCAACTGCGCTAAAAAATGAGCTAATTCATAGCTTAAAAAGAAAAAAATTAACAATGATTTTTTTAAATAGGCGCGGTTATTCTCCACTTACTATATGCAATAGTTGTGGAGAGAAATTTTCCTGCCCCAATTGTCAATTTTTTTTGGTTGAGCATAAAAAGAAAAATCAGATGCTATGTCATTATTGTGGATATATGCACGAAAAAATAATTAGGTGCACTAAATGTGATTCGGATGAAAAATTAGTTACTTTGGGCCCTGGTATAGAAAAAATTGAAGAAGAAATTAACCATTTATTTCCTAATGCAAATGTAATAACCCTTACAAGTGACACAGTATCAGATTTTAAAAAAGCATCTCAAATAATCAAGGATATTGAAAGTAAGAAATATGATATAATTTTAGGAACACAAATGCTAGCCAAGGGGCTGAATTTTCCTGACTTACATTTAGTTGGCGTCATCGACGCAGATATATCATTTGCTGGATGTGATTTGAGAATTTTAGAACGAACTTTTCAACTCTTATATCAAGTGGCTGGAAGAGCTGGGAGACAACACGATAAAGGTTTAGTATTAATTCAGACATATTTTGCTGACAATCCTTTACTGCATTACATTGAAAATTGGGATTATGAATCTTTTATTAATGATGAGTTAAAAAATAGAAAAGATACATTTATGCCACCTTTTTCTAGGCTTATTATGATAAAGGGAAGTTGTTTAAGTGAACATGTACTACACTCTTTTATGCATCATATAGCGCAAAAAGCTCCTATTAATAAGCAAATTGAAGTATTGGGGCCATCACCCGCCCCAATGTATAAGATTAGAAATAAATTTCGTTACAGAATTATTTTAAGAACTTCTAAACAAGCTAATATTCAAGATTATATACATAATTGGTTTAATCAATTTGTTACACCTGCATCAATTAAACTAAAAGTCGATCTTGACCCATATAATTTTTCGTAATAGGATTAGCGGTAAAATTTATGTGGGTGTAAGATGGTTCATGTTCAGACTTTAGAAAAAGATTATGACGCGAATTATAAATTAGATGGAACAGAATATAAGATTTTTGATGCTGTGCCAAAAGCAATATGTTATCTTAAGAAAACTTTTTTGGATAGAGTATCGGCTGGAGAAATAGATCAATTAGAAAATAATGCTCAAACGGATTTAAATAGAGATAAATTGGTCATTTATGAAAATGGACAGGAGGTTGCTGTAATAAATAATATTGATCAGATAAAACAACTTGAATATCTAACTGGAGAGCAAAAAGATTTTATACTTATGCATTTTCAGCTTTTTGAAGCTTCATTGTCTTTGTATTTAAGGAAGGATTATTCTGAGTCCGAGAATTTTAATTTTGGTAAAACTCTTGGTAAGAATGGCTGTTATAACTCTTTAGCTATAGAAAGAGATGATGATGGTGAAGTGAAAAATGTAGTGTACAATAGAAAGAGGGTGTATGGATATGGAACAGATCAACAAATTATGGAAAGGTTGCAAAAGGATGAAAATCTTGACCAAGTATATATGTCTGTTGAATCCAATATTACATCACTTAAAGCAGATAAAATGACGGCAGATACAACTTTGCCAAAATTTAAACTCACAGTTAGCGCTATTGATCATACTGGGTTAAATGGAGCAAAACTTATATTTCCGGAGCCTACTGAGGGAAATGGTATTAACAAAACAGAAAATCAATCATTAAAGTCTTTTTTAATTAATTGTTTTGTATCCAAAATTAAAAATAATACAGAAGATAAGAAAATTTCAGATTTATTTTTTGAAACTTTTTCTGTTCTTGCAACTGATAGAAAATTGATTAATGCCCTTAAGAATGAGGCTGTTAAGCTTGAGCGTGAAATTTTATTACAGAATGGAGAATTGAAGCCTATTGAAACAATAAAGCATTATTTAAATAAGTTGCTGGAATTGATTTTTGGAGCGGAACAATTTTTAAACTCAGAACAGCACTCTAAAATTAATTCTTTTGTTAATAATATATCAAATAAAAGTACTACTTCTAAAGTTAGATAACTGATTAGTGTAAAAACATTTTGAAAATTCCTGTTTAAACTATAGCATTATCTATGTGCTTGATTTTATTTGTCAGATGGTGAGATGCCAAAAAATGCTTTAAAAATGTTTAAAACGAAATTTCCTGAGATAACTCCTCAGTTGGATATGGGTTCAATAAAAGCATACGTCAAAAATGCTTTTTATGATTCTGCAGAGCCAATATATGGAATAGGAGCAGAATCTCAAATGCATAGGCTTATTGTTGAAGCTGAAAAAATGGGATTGCATAATTTTCGTTCATTAGCACCCTTATCAGCAAATCAAAATATAAAAGAATCATTTGAAAGCATACTTTACATCATTAAAGTAAATAATTTAGATCCAACTCCTTTTAAAGATAGAGTATTTGTGTGTGGAGAAGGTACGTTGACTAATTTACAAAATATATTACTTGATATATACGGCATAAGTTCCTTTAGAGGGATTGTTTCTAGATTTAAAAAAGAAATGCTTGAAGGGCTTGCTATAGAAATACTGAGTGGAGCAAAAACGCAAGATAATGAAGTGGTTTTACAAAAATTTAAACCTAGAGGTGAGGCATGGCACGTTCATGACGTGTCAACCATATTAAACGTATTATCTTCTGAATGGAACATAAATCGTAAAACTAGAACAGAGGATAAATATATAGGTAATATTGATAATGTTTTTGACATTAGAAGGATAAAAAATTATGTGGATCAAAAAGTTCAAAGTATATTGGAAAATTATGAATATTTATCAGAAGTGATTTTAACAAAATTAGAAATTGATTTACCTGAATTTGATAAATTAGAAACCTTAAATAGCAGTTATATTACAAACTTTAGTAATAAACTAGATGAGTGGATTGAATCAAAAAAGGATGATTTACAATTTTTAAATCAGTATACGAATTCAAATGAGATATTTTGCGCCCAAGCTTTAAAATTAGGTTTAGAAAATATTGAATTATTTGGGTACAAAGATAATTATAAGGAAATTTTAAAAAATTTTATCATTTTATTTTTAAACAATGAGCGCATATTTCAGCTAACTGAAGAGCAAAAATATATGATTATCGGTAAGTTATATGTAGATTGCAGTTTTCCCATACCAGAGGAAGAGATACCAGAATATTTACTTCAATATGCTATAGACAATGATAGAGTTATTATTGATAAAAAATATCAGATTATTGATCCAATAAGAATGGGCTTAAATGGTAGTAAAAAACAATATATTTTAAACTATAGTGGACTGAAAAAGTCAGACAACAAAAAGAGTAGTTTTATTTCCTAAAAGATATAAAAATATAAATAAAAAATAAGAAGTATGAGTAAAAAAGAAAAAAGAAATTTTAGCGCTGAACAAAAAA
>NZ_JAJBJD010000194.1 GCF_021811875.1 Candidatus Bandiella numerosa
CTTACTCTTCTCTATACGTTCTTCTGCTTCTCTTACTAAAAATGACATTTTGCCTCCTCTTTCGTATGTACTTATCTTTTCATTCTATCATATATGTTTCTTTCTGCCTATTATGCAATGGTCTTTCCCTGGTGAAGGGCAAATATTAGTTAAAAATATAGTAGCTGGAATTAATGAGGATGACGTTTCGATCAATGTTCCAGGGGACAAACGATTTATTATTCCAGGTTATAGTGCAAGTGGAGATATACTACAAGTTGGGGCAAATGTAACAGGTTTTAGATCTGGGGATTCTGTTGCCTATTTTACTAGAAATATGGGGTGTTACCAGGAAAATTCAATTGTTAATGCAGAAGATCTTATAGCAGTTCCTGAAGAAATTTATCAAAAAACAGCTGGAGCCACGTATTTTGCTGGAATGATGGCACATTCTCTTTTAAAGAGGGTCTATATAATCGGTTCGAAGTCAATAGTTTTAATACATAATATATCCTCTGGTATTGGCTATATATTAGCTCAGTGAGCAAATGATTTAGGAGCTATTGTTATTGGTAGTGTTGATAGTGATAACAAAAAAGCTTTTGCATTAGAATATGGTTGCAGAGCAGTGGTTAATTACCAATCAGAAAACTGGGAACAAGAAATCATGGAGTTTACTAAAGGGTATGGTGTAAATATTATTTATGATTCATTAGGTGATATAGTTCATGATAAAAACATTGCATGTGTGACTAAAATGCGGATTCTAGTTTATTATGGTGCAAGGTTAAATCAGATGGCTAATTTTGACATCAATAAGCTTGCTGCCAAATCTTTATATATTACATTTCCATCAATTTTTGATTATAAAAGCAATAAGATGGAAAGGGTATTATGTGCGGATGAAGTTTTTGAAATGATTAAGGCTGGAAGAATTAAAATTAAAATTTGTGATGAATATAGTCTAGATAATATAGGTCAAGCTTACGATAAAGTGAAAAGTAATGATATTATGGGTTCGGTATTAATAAATATTTAATAATTTATTTGAATATAGAAGTATTAATTTGGAGCCATCATGTTATACCAATTTCCTAAAATAACTTAACATTTAAATTTAGTCTTTTTGGTGATTTTTCACATCATCTTCGCCATGTATCCAGATACCTTAGGCTCAAATGCTATAAAAAAATCTCTTAAAAATACTAATTTATCTATCAAGTTATTTTAGGGAATTGGTATTAATGGTAATTTAGGAGTGTAAAGAAGGGAAAGGCTAAGGAGTTGGGGGAGAAGGTTTGGAAGGAATTTTCAAAGTTACATAATGAACATAGTGTTATTTTTATAACAAAGTTTTTTATAAATTAACAAAAATAAAATATATAATAGAGTGAATATAGTGGACTGAAAAATCAAGACAAAATTTTGAGAATTTTGCTTCCTATTATTAAGCAGCATTTTTCAATGCCTCTAAATAAACATTCATGGGCTTTTTATAGCCAATGCTAGAATGAAATCTT
>NZ_JAJBJD010000228.1 GCF_021811875.1 Candidatus Bandiella numerosa
GCATATAACGAGCAGTTTATTATAGATATCCAAAGAAATAGAGCTCGAGAATCATAAGCTCATCATGGGTGCCACCATTTCAAAAGATGGACGGTACTATATCTGTGCCGGATCTAATAATTTATCTGTCTTCGATATGACGGATAACGAGTTCAAGCAGAAAAAGAAAGTAAAGCTCAGACACATTGAACATCACGTGACATCGCTCGATTTCAATGATCAGAGCCAGAAGGTGCTTGTGACCACGCTAAATGAAAAGATACAGCTGCACAGTATCGATCCGGAGGAAACGAAGTCAGTCACGATAAAAGTGCAAGAGAAAGAGTCAGTGCTGTATCTCTTAGGTACCCAGACTTTCTTCATTTGCATCGCAAGCGAGCTTGCTTCTTCATTCAGTATTTAACTCCATTTGTAG
>NZ_JAJBJD010000074.1 GCF_021811875.1 Candidatus Bandiella numerosa
AAAAGATTTCATTCTAGCATTGGCTATAAAAAGCCCATGAATGTTTATTTAGAGGCATTGAAAAATGCTGCTTAATAATAGGAAGCAAAATTCTCAAAATTTTGTCTTGATTTTTCAGTCCACTATAAATTTAGGAGCTACCGCTATATCGCTTTCTCTCAACGTTGTAACTTCTCCAGCTATTATATTCCCATCATCAGTTACACCAATGTGTAATTTGCGCCATATTTTCCTAAATCTTCCTCCATGCTTATGTTTTATCCATTCCTGCTCTCCTACTACCTTAATGTCTGTACTATCAATGATCATATTAATCGCACCTTTTGGCTTCTGAAAAATAAATTCTACTGCTAACTCTCTTATTCTCCTTGATACTGTTGTATAATCTGGAACCTCCAGTTCTACTTTCATCAATTTTAATATTGCTTTTACAAACCCATCTGTTTGCCTTAATCTCAAATTGAATACCTGTCTTAATATGTATGCTGTTTGTATCGCATAATCTGAGTATTTACGCGGCTTCCCTTTGCTTTTATCCCCCACTTCTTCTTCATACCATTTTTCTATCCCCTCTTCTGTAAACCATATCGTGATATCACCCCTTTTCTCAAGTGATTTATTGTATGCTCTCCAATTCACTACTTTGTACTTACCTTTTCTCAGCCTTTTTTTACTCATTCTAGAATTTTCTTCTATTTTTCTTCAGGCTATTTTATTTTTTATTCTTAGTCTATTTTTTCTTGCTTTTTATTTATGCAACAAAGTTAGTAAATCTCTTATCGAACTTTCTCCTGATGAAACTTTTAAATACCTAGATTCTTTTTTTGGCTTTGAGCAAAATGTTGATTCTAACAACTCTGAATTATAATTTCTCTTTTCTTGGTTTTTCCATGAATTATTTATCATATACTCCTTGGTTTCTATTTTTTCTTCTATTTCTTTTAACATATTTATTTTATCTGTATGATTAGTGATTTGATCTATTTCCCCTGCTTTTTCTCTTATTTTATTTCTCGCTTCCATTTTTGTTATTCCTAAATATTTCTTCATTATATAGCTTTCATACAGACTTTCTCTAAGTACTTCATATCCATTTGTTTTAAATATGCTGTGATATGATATGTGCCTTATAGCTCTTAATATTCCATATTCATCTTCTTTTCTTTCTGCTTGGTTTACTTTGACATACTCCTCAAATTCTCTTCTTTCTTTTGTTTCATCCATTTTGAGCCTTATATACTCTGATATCTTTTTATCCATTTTATTTACTACTTCCTCTTTCTTCTCTTCTATATTTTTTGTTATATTATTTATATCTAGCTCTCTATCCCCTACTCCGTATTCTCCATTCATTATCTTTTCTATTGTATCCTCCTTTATTAACCAGCTAAATACTGCCTTAAAGTTATTTTTTGTTTTCTTTTCTCCCATTAGGAATTGGCTACTATTTACTTTGCATGCATATTCCCTCCAATTATTTAGATCTCCGCTAAATGCTGTTTTATAAAGATTTAATAATACTTCTTGGTTCTTTTTATTACTATAAGCTTTTATTGGACTGATTGAATACTCAAATACTTTGTTCCATATGTAGAGCATTTTGCTTATTATTTCTTTTTCATTAACATTTATAGGATTTTCTTCTATTTTTTCCTTTAAAGTACTTTCTAACTCAACGTTATCCTTTTTATAAGAAGATCTATTTGTATAGTTATTCTTTGTTATTATGATTTGTTCATTTTCAACAAATCGATTTGTCGAGCCTATATTCTTATTTTTAGAGTCTAAGTTAGAATCAAAAATTGACTGTTGATTATTTAATAAAATGCTTTCATCAGGTTTATTTAATGAAGATAGTTTTTTAATTTCTTTTTTATATTTTATTTGTTTTAATAATTTTTTGTATTGATTGTAGTCAACTGTATACCATTTAGTATGATTCCATTTTTTTGCATTTATTTTTATAGACTTAATAATACCCAAATCTTCTAAAGATTTTATTGTTTTTCTTAATTTATACATAGACCAATACCCAAATTGTTTATGCCAATTTGCTAATGAATTATATATCCATTTACCTTGCTGTCCTGCAATTTCTCTACCACATTTAGATAGCCAATATAATAGTTGATTTAATAAAATAGATTCGTTCTGTCCTAAGGAGTGAGCGATTTCTTGTGTTAATATGTGTATTTTTAAATTTATCATTTAACCTCTTAATAAAATAGTTGTAAAAGAAGCCAAATGTGTTATTCTGCAAGTGTTAATCGAATAAATAACTAATTTGGCAACAAATTAAGTAATGTAGCCCTCTTAAAAGAGGGCTTATTTTATCCCTCTGGAGGGATATTCTTGTAAATATTTTCTAAATTTCTAGCAAACTGATCCAAAACATCTAAAAATAAATGATTATTTTTAGATGCATAATCTCGTATGTAAGGCGATAGTAGGATATTTATTTGATTTTTATTTAAATGCACAGTAAAAATTAACTTATTGTTTTTATCAAATATCTGTCTTTTATTATCAATAAAATCGTTATGATATATTATATTTTTTACTTTTTCTTCCAATTTAATGTGGCCTATCTTTCCATGCCTTATATCGTTAGATAGTATTTTTACAGCCTCTATATATTCTTCTCCTTTGCTACAAAGTTGTTTTATTTTTTCAGCAGTTGTGGCTGATACTTTAGACATATCTGCTATTTTGTTAATTACATCAGCAGGGATTTTTGTATAGGAAAGAAGTTTAGAAATTTTTTGTGGGCTAATTTTTAATTTTTCTATAAGTTCACTTTGCGTTACAATTTTTGCGTCTATTAATTTTGAAAAACTTATACCTTTTGCATAATCTGATAAATCTTTTCTATTTTTATTTTCTGCAATTTGGATGAGCGCAGCATCATTATCACTCAGTGATAAAACAACCACTTTTAATTTTACGTTAGCTTTTTTTGCTGCTAGCCATCGTCTTTCTCCAACTATAACTTCATAATCTGCATATTGATTTTTTATTGGTCTAACAATACAAGGTTGTTGTTGTCCGATAGTTTTAAATTCTTCTGCTAATTCTTCTATGTTACCTAATTCATTTTGTGGTCTGTCATGAAATTGCCAGTTAATAATATTGGTAGGAGACACTAATAATATTTCAGAAAAAGATTGATTGATTTTATGGTTACTTATTGTTTTAAAAGCATCTGTGACAGTTTCTAATTTTTCTCCAGTTTGCTCTCTTATTTTTTCTAATGCAATTAGAGCTGCAGAGAGGTTTTGTGGTCTATTGCTATTCATTGTTTATCTCGCTTGATTGAGAATTCCAAATTGTTTTAAAGGCATCTAATATTTCTGCTATAGTTTTATTCAATGAATCAATTGATCTTTTATATGATTTATTTGAATTGATAGTCATTTCATATATTGATCCAAAAGCAGCAGAAGATTTTTCAATTTCAACAGAATTCACTATATGATTATTTAATAAATAATTTCCAAAAAATTTATTCATAATATTTTGAATATTCATAGACTCTTTGGATTCTGGATGTTTAGTTAATACTATACGGAAAAAGTCTAAAATTTTAGATTTATCATGAAACAATGCTGCTAAAGTTCCAGTAAAAGTTATAAACGACCCTAAATCTGACATAACTGGTGGTACTGGTACTAATAAGGCATTGGCTGCAGTAGCTGCATTAATAGTAAGCATTCCAACATTTGGTGCACAATCCAAAATTATGATATCATATAAATCGGCAATACAGTTAATAGCATTCAGGAGTCTTATATCTGGTAATCCCATATTAATTGATAATCTACTTTGTAAATCAATATTTGATAACTCAATATCAACTTCTGATAGGCCTAAATTTCCAGGTATAATATCTATGCCATCAAAGTATGTATTTTTAATTAAGGATTTAATACTATGTGGGTTATTTAACAAGGAGTCTTTTATAGTTTCGTTGCTAGTAAGATGGAGATCTGGTATATATCCAAATCCTAGTGTTAAAGTTGCTTGTGGGTCTAAATCCACACATAGTACTCGAAAGCCGTCAATAGCTGCTTTATGTGCTAAATGCAGTGAGGTTGTTGATTTAGCCACTCCACCTTTAAAATTAGAAACAGCTAAAATAATTGGTTTTGATCCAATAGGCCTTTTATATCTCTTGCCGCTAAAATCACGTATCTTATTAATTAATTCCAATGAATAATATCTAATATTATTTTTGGTGTCAGCCTTAAATTCAGGATGTGATGCTTCAAGTTTTCTTAAGTATGATTCTGATCTGTCAATCATTAATGAAGCTTCTTTCATTTTCCATTTCTTTAGAGTTTTTTTATCTAATGGAGCAGAATAAATTTGCAATAAATCTTTTAGAACATTTTGCCCAACTTTATAAAAGCTTTCCATTAAAATGCCAGTATTTTCAGAGCCAAAATGTGTAAGCATATCTTTTTGTCTTTAATTAACTATTTACTAACTATCAATGCCAGTATTTTATATAAGTAAATTATTTATATTTATGTGTCAATAAAGATGTTTAATTATTTAAAAATTACTTTACTAAGATTTATTTATTTTATAATGAAAAAGTTAGTTTTTTGCAGATATATTATGGACTGTCATGTGCCAAGCCAAACAACCCATAAAAGTTAATTTAGCGCCAAACTAAATGACCTAGCCCAGCGCCAAGTAAGATCCACACTTTAAAAGTAATTAGTTAATAATAAATGAATATTTCTCACTACCTTTTAGCGAAGGTAAAATTCGCCTTCCGTACATAAAGACGAGGTATGCCTGTTAATCACCGACTTTAATAAAATCGCCAACCCACTGTGAATCGAGTAGGGAAGCATAAATATTAGATAGCGTATAAATAGGAAAAGTGCTAACCTTTGACCTAAAACAATACAGGTATTAAATGGATTTTGAAATAATAGTAAGAAAAAAAGAAAAAGGCGAGGTAGTATCAGAGAGGCTAATTAAGAAAGTAGAAATAAAGAGAGCTGAGACGATACTGGAATTAGGGTTTAGGCATAAAGAGCA
>NZ_JAJBJD010000075.1 GCF_021811875.1 Candidatus Bandiella numerosa
TGATACTACCTCGCCTTTTTCTTTTTTTCTTACTATTATTTCAAAATCCATTTGATACCTGTATTGTTTTAGGTCAAAGGTTAGCACTTTTCCTATTTATACGCTATCTAATATTTATGCTTCCATTATTCTATCAGCTTTTATACCAAACTTATCGTTCTTCTTTATATGAATCTAATTTTTTAAATCCATTTATTGCATATCTTCCTTGCTTTGCATTTATGCAACGGCCTTTAATCTTTTATTCAATATCAGAATTTTATTCTATTTTTAACTTGACTGTGCCATATTACTAATAAATAATCTAGAAAAATAAAAGGCTTTTTTATCATTATTATTTTATTATATAAGAGTTTTAGTTTCGTAAAAATCTCTAAGCTTATTAAATGTCTTTAGTATAATCCATAATTTTCATCACTCCTTTTTCGTAACAATAACTATAGCCGGCTTAAGTAATCTATCTCTTATTGAATATCCAGCTTGAATGACGTTTACAACAGTGTTTGGCTCCCTTTTACTATCAACTACTTGTGATACTGCTTCATGAAATTTATGATCAAAATTTTGATCTAATGGGTATATTCTTTGAATTTCATAATCTTGAAATACTTTTAGTAAATTCTTTTTAGTAATCTCAATGCCTTCAAATAAGGTCTTTAATTCATTGTTATTTTCACATGCTTTTAGATCAATGCTTTCTGATGCTCTGAACAAATTTTCTACTTGCTCTGTTAAATTTTTCACAAAATTGCTAATAGCAAATTTATGAGCATCCTCTAGTTCCTTTTTAAATCTTTTCCTTATATTTTCATTTTCGGCTTTCTCTCTAATTAACTGCTCTTTTAGATTTTCTATCTCATTACTGAGCTCTTCTAAAAAATTAGTGTTATCTTGCTTTATTTCTTCTTTTTCTTCTTTATTTATATTCTCGTTGTTCATTTTTATTTACTTTTTAATGTATTGTTTTTTATTTAAGACTATTATGTCAATTTTTCAAGTATTTATAATATTTCTATAGACAAAACTGTGCTATTTATCTAGGATGAAATTAGTTTGAATGTATAAAAATTTTTCATGCGAAAGAAAATTGCATTAATAGGCGGTGGCAACATAGGTGGCACTTTAGCTTATATTTTAGCATCCAAGGAGCTTGGCGATGTGGTAATTTTAGATAGAAATAAAGAATATGCAGCAGGTAAGGCGCTCGATATAGAGCAGAGTTTGCCTGTAATGAAAAAAGATATATCGCTGATAGGTACAGATGATTATGCTGATATTAAAGGGTCAGATTTAGTTATTATTACAGCGGGGGTTGCAAGAAAACCTGGTATGTCTAGAGACGATTTGCTTAGTGTTAATGCAGATGTCATAAAAACTGTAGCAGGAGGAGTGAAAAAATACTGTCCTAATGCCTTTGTGATAGTTATCACAAATCCCTTAGATGCAATAGTTTATGCGTTTTTGAAGTACTCTGGGTTTTCTAGAAAAAAGGTTGTTGGAATGGCAGGCGTGTTAGATTCAGCAAGATTTAGATTGTTTTTAGCTAGGGAGTTAAATACCTCAGTAAGAGACATAACCTCTTTTGTGTTGGGTGGGCATGGCGACACAATGGTTCCTTTAATGAGATATACTAATATAGGTGGCATACCTTTATCAGATTTTATAAAAAAAGGAATTATTTCATCAGCTAAAGTTCAAGAAATAATTGAAAGGACTAAGAACGGTGGAGCAGAAATTGTAAAATTACTAAAAGATGGATCTGCATACTATGCACCAGCAACTTCAGCAATACAAATGGCTGAATCGTACCTTAACGATAATAATGAGCTTTTTCCTTGTTCAGTATACCTAGAAGGAGAATATGGGTTAAGTGACACTTGCATGGGAGTGCCGGTATTTATAGGTAAAAATGGGATAGAAGACATAATCCAAATAGAATTTGATGGAGAGGAGCGGGCCGTTTTTGATAAGTCAGCAGAAGCAGTGAATGGCCTCATCTCAGCAATGAAAAAAGTTCTAGGCTAAATCTGGCTTGATGAATAATTGTATTATAATAAGAGGGGCAAAAGAGCACAATCTCAAAAATGTTGATATTGACATACCAAAAAATAAATTGGTTGTTATCACAGGTGTAAGTGGCTCCGGAAAATCCTCTTTAGCATTCGATACAATATATGCTGAAGGGCAAAGAAGGTATGTTGAAAGTTTATCGACTTATGCTAGGCAATTCTTAGAAATGCATAATAAGCCTGATGTTGAGTCAATAGAAGGTTTATCTCCTGCAATTGCAATAGATCAAAAAACAACATCGAGAAATCCGAGATCAACAGTGGCCACTGCCACAGAAATATATGATTATTTAAGAATTTTATTTGCAAGGATAGGTGTTCCATTTTCTCCTGTAACTGGATTACCAATAAAAAAACAAAGTGCCACACAAATGGTGGATTCACTAATGAGCTTACCCAAAGAAACAAGCGTAATATTACTAGCTCCAATAGTGCGAGGACAAAAAGGAGAATATAAAAAAGACTTATTGCATTATCGCAGACTTGGCTATGAGAAACTAAAAATTAGCGGAATTCACTATGATTTCGAAGAATTACCTAATATAGATAAAAACAAAAAACATGATATTGAATTGGTAGTTGATCGAGTAAGTATTAATGATGATTCAAGAAGCAGGATTGTAGAAAGTGTAGAGAATATACTAAAAATAAGCCAAGGTTTACTATATGTAGAGATTAAATCGATACCCGAAGATTTTAAAGGATCTGATGTCAAAGAAGGGCAAGTTTTGATTTTTTCTGAAAGGTTTTCATGCCCTGTATCTGGGTTTTCATTACCAGAAATTGAACCAAGAATTTTTTCATTCAATAGTCCATATGGAGCATGCCAGAAATGTAATGGACTAGGTCAAGAAATGAGTTTTAATGAACAATTGGTAATACCTGATAAAACTTTGTCATTATTAGAAGGCGCAATTGCCCCGTGGAGAAAAAAAAGTTCTAAATATTCTAATACTCAATATAAATTCTATGAGGGCCTTCTTGAAGCGTTAGCAAATCACTATGATTTTAGCTTAGAAACTCCATATGAAGAATTACCAAAAAATGTACAAAATATAATCTTATATGGGACAGGAAACGAAAATATAAAATTTTCATATCAAGATGGTTATAGACAATCTACAGTCAATCAACCATTTAAAGGTGTTATGCCAATTCTTGAAGAGAAAATACATAAAACTGAAAGCAATTACATTGTTGAGGAGCTTTCAAAGTACCAAGTGCAAATAGATTGTAGTGAATGCGAAGGTTACAGAGTTAAAAAAGATTCGTTATGTGTAAAAATTAATGATTTACATATTGGAGAGGTTGTGAAGTTTTCCATTGATCAAGCATATCATTGGGTTATAACCTTAAAAGATCATCTAGATCCAACGCAAGTTAAAATTTCAAAATTAATATTAAAAGAAATAGAAAGAAGACTGGAATTTTTGATTAATGTAGGACTAAATTACCTCACGTTGAATCGTGTTTCCTCAACATTATCAGGTGGAGAAAGCCAAAGGATTAGACTGGCTTCACAAATTGGCTCAAGTTTGACTGGGGTGTTATATGTGCTAGATGAGCCCTCTATAGGATTGCATCAAAGTGATAATGACAAACTCATCGTCAGCTTGAAGGAATTGCGGGATTTGGGAAATTCTATCATACTTGTTGAGCATGATGAAGACACTATGAGACAGTCGGATTATCTGATTGATATTGGTAAATATGCAGGGGTCAATGGTGGCAATGTTATTGCCTGTGGTACCCCAGAGGAGGTGGCAAAAAATCCTAATAGTCTAACAGGCCAATATATATCAGGAAAGTTACTAATACCAGTACCTAAGCAGAGAAGGAAATCTGATTCTGATAAGTTTATTGCTATAAACAATGTTACCACGAATAATTTAAAAGATGTAAGTGTTAAAATTCCAATCGGAGTTTTTGCTGCAATCACTGGAGTTTCTGGCAGCGGTAAATCCAGTTTAATTTTGCATACCCTTTATAGCGCAGTGATGAATAAGCTACACAATAGTAACAGAGACTGTGGTAAATATAAATCAATCCTTGGATTAGAAAATATTGATAAAATTATTGAGATTGATCAGCAACCTATCGGTAGAACACCTAGATCAAATCCAGCTACATATACTGGGGTATTTACTCCAATTAGAGATTGGTTTGCTGGACTTAAAGAATCAAAATTAAGGGGTTATCCACCAGGTAGATTTTCTTTTAATGTTAAAGGCGGTAGATGTGAGATATGCGAAGGAGACGGCTCGTTAAAAATAGAGATGCACTTTTTACCAGATGTATATGTTAAGTGCGATGAATGTGATGGAACAAGATATAATAAAGAGACGTTACAAATTAAATACAATGACAAGACAATATCTGATATTCTAAAAATGACAGTGGATGAAGGGTCAATTTTTTTTGATAAATTACCCTTGATAAATGAAAAATTAAATGCTCTAAGTTCAGTAGGCTTAGGTTATATAAGTATTGGACAATCTGCCACAACATTGTCTGGAGGAGAGGCGCAGAGAGTTAAACTTGCAAAAGAATTGTCAAAAAAATCTACTGGCAGAACCCTATATATACTTGACGAACCCACTACAGGATTACACACACATGATATACAAAATTTACTTAAAGTTTTGCACGAATTAGTAGAGATGGGAAATACCGTAGTTGTCATAGAGCATAATCTCGACGTGATTAAAACAGCTGACTATGTAATAGATATTGGTCCTTACGGAGGTATCAAAGGTGGTGAAATTATAGCTTGTGGGACACCAGAAGAAGTATCTAAAAATCCCAACAGTATCACTGGCAAATACCTCGTACATAAGTTAAAATAATCCTTTACAAGGCACCGTCAAGTTAATGGAAATATGGCCGCAACACAACCCTGACCCTTAAATTTTAGGCAGCAGCTATCTCTTGGATAGCTTCATCCCAAATAAATTTAGCTTTTTGAAAATTCTCTCTTTGGA
>NZ_JAJBJD010000076.1 GCF_021811875.1 Candidatus Bandiella numerosa
GAATGCACACAATGTTTTGCAGATTAAAGCGACTATGTCCTCTAATGAGTGGAATCTTTATGAAGCAAATATTGACAATGAGTTGATTCTAAAAGTTGCTTAACGCTATCTAATATTTATGCTTCCAGTTAACCTTGCCTCAGCTAATGGACAGCTCTATATCAGCCCATGAGGGACTTGAACCCTCTACTCTTACATCATGCACGGCGCACATCAGCACTTCTTCCGAGCAATTTATTTTTTAGATAATTTAATACTACTTTGTCATTTGTTTTGGCATCATTTTTCTTTAAATTATAAAAATTTTCTCCATTAAAATGATCTGTTACAGATCCCTTATAATAACTTCTATGAGAATTTTCCTTGGCTAAAAAGAAAATTGCAAGTACAAACAAAATAAAAAAGAAAAAAAATAGCATAGTTGCTTTGTAGATTATGCCCTTCATTGATAATTATTTTTGATAGGCTTCTAATTTTTCTATTATAGTGCCTACTAAATGATGTGCTTCTAAGTCACTTTCGATTTTAATATCAGCTTGCTTAAACACAGGCTCCCTTTCCTTCATCATCTTTTCTAATAATTCTTTTTTATTGTCTGACGCCATAAGCTCTGGTCTAGTATTTCTCCTTGAAACACGCTCATATATGGTATCTAAATCTGAATCTAGCCAAATAGATATAGTATTTTCTCTAATAAAATTTCGGATGTTTTCATTCATAAAACTACTACCACCAGTAGAAAGTACTACTACGCCATATCCTATTATTTCCTTTATTACTTCCTCTTCTTTTTGCTGAAAATATCTTTCGCCCATAAAATCATGTATATCAACAATACTTAAAGCTTCTCTTTCTTCCAAAATCTTATCGCTATCATAAAATTGGAGATTCAATTTTCTAGCTAATTTCTTTCCGACAGTACTCTTTCCACTTCCCATCACACCGATGAGAACTACTGGTTTTGTTAATGTTTTCTTTATCACAAAATTCTATGAAATAATTATTAAATTAAAATTGATATGCTATAGTAATAGTAATAGTTTTGAATATTTTCAAGCATTATTATTTTGTGATGCCTTGTTTACGCTATATAATAATACTTTTTTGGTAAAGAATGAGCATTAATAAATTAAATTATAGAAAATTAATCAAGATTAATGGCGCGGATTCTGCAAAATTTCTTCAAAATATTCTATCGAATGACATTTATAAAATTCATAAAAAAAGCTTGCAGTATAGTCTATTGCTGACTCCTCAAGGAAAAATATTATATGATTTTTTTATTTTTAAGTTGTCACAAGACTTTTATCTGGACTGCAATGCAACGCTTTTAGAGGATATAAAAAATAAATTTCAAATGTACAAATTACATTCAGATGTTCAAATTGAAAATTCAGATATCAAGGTGTTTATATCCAATGAAGATTTAAATTCGCATTGCTACCTTGATCCAAGAAATTCAGCTCTTGGATATAGATTTTATGATTTTGATCAATCTGAAGAAGGTGTTGCAGCTACCGAAACAAATATATTTCAGATTTATGTTGATGATAGATTAAGATGTTTAGTGCCAGAATTTGGAGAAGATTTTATGCCAGGGGAATTTTTTCCACTTGATTTGGGAATGGATAAATTAAATTCCATTAGTTTTAACAAAGGATGCTATGTTGGGCAGGAAGTAACTGCTAGAATGAATTACCGTGGAATAAGGAGGAAATATCTTAAATGTATTAACATAAATGATTATGAAATTAAGGAGAAGGATATCATTCAAAATGATAAAAAAGTTGGAACATTATTGAAAGTATATGGCAATAACGCATTAGCACTATTGAGGGTGGCAGATTGATAATATATGTTGAATAAAAGTATGAATGGTATAGTATTTCGCTCAAAATATATTTTAGTAATTAATGATAATATTTGGAATTGAAACTAGCTGTGATGAAACTGCAGTTGCAATTTTAAATTCCGATGGTCATATTTTTTCAAACAAACTAATTTCACAAATTGATATTCACAAAAAATTTGGGGGTGTAGTTCCAGAAATCGCAGCAAGAAGTCATGTAGAATTTCTCCCTCATTTGGTAGAGGAGGCGTTTAAAGAAGCTAAAATTAGTATAAAAGATATAGACGCAATCGCTGCAACTGGAGGACCAGGTTTAATTGGCGGTGTTATGGTAGGAGTAATGTATGGAAAAACTCTTGCTTCATGTATGAGTAAAAAGTTTATAGCTGTAAATCACCTAGAAGGACATGCATTAGTACCAAGAATGACAGAAAATATTGAATATCCGTATTTATTACTTTTAGTGTCTGGTGGGCATTGTCAGATAGTTATAGTTGAGGAGCTTGGAAAGTATTACATAATTAGTAGAACTATTGATGATGCAGCTGGAGAAGCGTTTGATAAGGTTGCAAAATTATTGAATATAGGTTACCCAGGCGGGCCGATAGTTGAACAATATGCAAAGAAAGGAAACGAAAGAGCCTTTGAATTTCCAAAACCTATGTTAAAAAAAGCAGAATATAATTTTTCCTTTTCGGGGCTTAAAACTGCTGTAAGAAATCAAATTCACAAATTAGGGGAAATATCTGAGGAAGATAAAGCTGATGTTTGTGCTTCTTTTCAATATACAGTTTCAAAAATTATAAATTATAAAATCCTACAGGCTCTAAAATTATTTGGCTCTAAATTTCCAAACTCAAAAAATATTGTTATTTCTGGTGGTGTTGCTGCTAATCAGTATTTAAGGAATAAATTAGGTGAAAATGTTAAAAATTTAGGCTATAAACTATTTTACCCGCCAATTGATTTATGTACTGATAATGCAGTGATGATTGCCTATGCTGGAATGGAGAGGTTAAAAGCTGGATTTAGAAGTAATTTAGATTTTGAGCCAAAATCAAGATGGAATTTAGATGAAATTATATATTAAAAATGTCAAACTTAGATAACATAAGAAATTTTGCGATTATTGCTCACATTGATCACGGTAAGTCAACTCTTGCAGATAGGTTGATTGAAAAATGTGGTGATATACAAGAAAGAGAAATGTCTAGTCAAATTCTTGATTCAATGGATATTGAAAAGGAAAGGGGGATTACAATAAAAGCTCAAACCGTTAAATTAAGATACAAGTCAAAATCTGGAAAAGATTATGTTTTAAATTTGATTGATACCCCAGGTCATGTTGATTTTAGTTATGAAGTTGACAGGTCACTTGCAGCATGTGAAGGTTCTATTTTGGTAATTGATGCATCTCAAGGGGTTGAAGCTCAAACCCTTGCTAATACATATAAAGCAATAGATAACAATCACGAAATTATATTAGTTTTAAATAAAATTGATTTACCAGCATCTGACCCTGAGAGAATAAAGAGTCAAATTGAGGATGTAATTGGTCTTGATACAAGTAGTGCAATTGAAATATCTGCCAAAACTGGAAAAGGAATAGACGATGTTTTAGAAGCCATTGTAAATATCCTACCACCGCCAAAAGGTGAAATTAAATCTCCACTTAAAGCAATGCTTGTTGATAGTTGGTATGATAAGTACTTAGGTGTTGTGATACTTGTTAGAGTAATAGATGGAATCCTTAAAAAAGGCATGACAATTAAAATGATGTCCACTGATGCTGAACATATTATTGAAAGGGTAGGGATATTTAATCCAAAAAAAATAATTGTTGATGAGTTATGTGCTGGAGATGTTGGTTTTATCACAGGTAGTATTAGGCAAGTGTCAGATTGTAACGTTGGTGATACAATTATTGATGTAAAAAATCCAATACAGGATGCTTTGCCAGGGTTTAAGCCAAGTAAGCCTGTAATTTTTTGTGGCATTTATCCAACTGATGCAAGCAACTACCCAATATTGAGAGACAGTATTGCCAAACTGCAACTTAATGATTCTAGTTTACAATATGAGCCCGATACATCAAAAGCACTAGGCTTTGGTTTTAGATGTGGATTTCTTGGTATGTTACATTTGGAGATAATTCAAGAGAGACTAGAAAGGGAATATGACCTTGATCTTGTTACAACTGCTCCAAGTGTAATATATAAATTATACCTTCGTTCAGGAAAAATGATGGAGCTACATAATCCTGAAGATATGCCTGATCCTACCCATATTGAATATATGGAGGAGCCGTGGGTAAAAGCAACAATACTAGTTCCAGATGAGTATTTAGGCATTATTATAGCTCTGTGTACTGATAAAAGAGGAAAGCAAGAGGAATTAACGTATGTGGGAAATAGGGTAATGCTTATATACAAATTACCACTTAATGAAATAGTTTTTGATTTTTATGAAAAATTAAAATCTTGCTCCAAAGGCTATGCCAGTTGTGATTGGGAATTAGACACATATCAAAGAGGTGATCTAGTTAAGGTAAATATATTAATCAATGGCTTGGTTGTGGATGCGTTAAGTTTGCTAATACACAAATCAAAAGCAGAGACTAGAGGGAGAGAAATATGCGAACACCTAAAAGAATTAATACCTAGACATTTATTCTTAATTCCGATTCAGGCTGCAATTGGTGGAAAAATTATTGCAAGAGAAACAATAAGTGCCTTAAGAAAAGATGTTACTGCCAAATGTTATGGTGGGGACGTTACGAGAAAACGGAAATTACTAGAGAAGCAAAAGAAGGGAAAGAAGCGCATGAGATCAGTTGGTAATGTCAATATACCACAAAGTGCGTTTATCTCAGTTCTAAAAGTAGGAAAATAATTTAATATTCAAAAAAATTGAATTTTTTACATATTTTGCATAAAGAATTTTGTAAAAATTCTTTATGGTCTCCTGTACTGGTTATACGTCATTTTAGATAGTATTAATGGCGGTTGTGATGGTTCTATCATATATCCTATAGAATTGTAGATTTTGGACTTTGTTCGGATAGGTATTCTTTTTTTCCTGACTTCATGCACTTTTTCGCTAGACAGCGCAATATTCCTGGGGTTTATTTTTTTCTAGGCACTACCACTTAAGTTTTTTTGTTAATTTAAATTTAGATTTTTAGAGTTGCTCTATACTA
>NZ_JAJBJD010000195.1 GCF_021811875.1 Candidatus Bandiella numerosa
TCTAGCTGGTCTCTCGCCTGCTCTAGATCTGGTTGGTGGAGAAAATCTCTTTCCCATGCTGCTCACCAGGCTCTCGATCTGAGCTACTTTGAGAAGATTAATCTCTTCTCTATGTACTCTGCTTTTGTTAAACACAAATCTGAAACCGCCCTATGCGACATCGCTTGTACGGTGGTGTGAGAGGGAGGTGCTGCAATGCGCCTCTCTACTCGATTTTGATTTTTTTCTTCTTACAGCCCCTCCCTCGTTCCTCGGTCATAGCTGTAATTCATCGCAAACAAATAAATAAAAAAATCTAAATCGCCCTTGACCTAGCTACCCCCATGCTTCGCCAGCAGGACAGGAAGCATGACGGCGGTCATGCTTCTATTAACTAGGAGTAATAATAATGGCCAATCGTTTTGTTTAAACAGTTTTTATAAGAGGTTTTATGAATATTACTAAACTAAATAAACAGCTTGAAGCTCATATTAAGCAAGAGCTACTAGATACAGCAGATTATCTATACAAAGAAATAGATAATGTACTTGAGCTTCATCAAATAGAAGTGGATGACCGCTTAGTAGATGATTTGTATGAAAGCGTTGATCGCAATCTTAATAGAATCCTTAAAAATAAACTAATAGCTAGCTTAGAATATTACACCATGCAGCATGCTAATCTATCAGTTTTAAAGGGCTGTTGTCTAGAGGATGAGGAATATCTCTCTTTACTAGAATTAGAAGAGTTTAAAGACTCTCAAATAATTAAAATATAATTTTAACCAGGGTAGAAAATAAGAGGTGGGATTTAGGTTTCAAGTTCTCTTATTAACTACCCTATAGCATGAGGTATATTATGAGAACAGAGCAAAATTTACAAGTAATAAATGCAATAGCACAAAAAAACTTTAATCCCCAAATATTAGAAAAGTACACAGGATTTGGTGGAATAGGCATAGAGTTAGCAGAGTATGAATATTACAAAAAATTGAATGCAGTAATCCCTAAACAAAAAATAGCAGAAATAAAAGCGAACTCTAAAACAGCTTATTATACACCTGAGCTTTTAGTTAAATTTATCTATCAAGCATTAGATAAGCTAGGATTTAAAGGTGGCAATATTCTTGAGCCATCTGCTGGCACTGGAGCATTTATCAAGCACATGCCAAAAGCCATAAAAGAAAACAGCAAGATACTTGCAATAGAAGTCGAACCAGTTGCACACAGTATATTAAAGGCTTTGCATCCAAATATATCAACTATTAATAAAAACTTTGAGGATGTAACAATTAAAGATAATTCACTAGATTTAGTAATAGGAAATCCACATTATGGCAAATGGACTGTCACTGATAATCGAGTAGAGAGATCCATTGCTGAATCTCCCTCTCACACCACCGTACAAGCGATGTCGCATACGGCGGTTTCAGATTTGTGTTTAACAAAAGATGTATACATGGAGAATAAGTTGTTCCTCTCAA
>NZ_JAJBJD010000229.1 GCF_021811875.1 Candidatus Bandiella numerosa
TACTTTGCCGTCAGCTTCCTTCAGCCAACTCCTCACGAAGTTAGCCTTGCCTCAGCTAATGGACCGCTCTATCTCAGCCCACAAGGGACTTGAACCCTTTGCTCTTACATCATGCCCGGCGCACATAAAAACCCTGATTTAGCAAAATACACAATACATCATTATTTTGCAGCAAGAGGCATAAGGCTTCTTAAAAAGAATGGGATACTTGTTTTTGTAATCGAGTAGAGAGGCGCATTGCAGCACCTCCCTCTCACACCACCGTACAAGCGATGTCGCATACGGCGGTTTCAGATTTGTGTTTACCAAAAGCAGAGTACATAGAGAAGAGATTAATCTTCTCAAAGTAGCTCAGATCGAGAGCCTGGTGAGCAGCATGGGAAAGAGATTTTCTCCACCAACCAGATCTA
>NZ_JAJBJD010000077.1 GCF_021811875.1 Candidatus Bandiella numerosa
ACTTTCTTGAATTCCTATTATTCTATCAGCTTTTATACCAAACTTATCGTTCTTCTTTATATGAATCTAATTTTTTAAATCCATTTATTGCATATCTTCCTTGCTTTGCATTTATGCAACGGCCTTAGGGATCTGATCGTCAATGCTCTCTATTTGTAACTGTTGAATATCCCCTGATTTAACTAACTTAACAGATTTTGGCATGACACAATTTTATAATTTTAACTTATCTATAATCTTATTATAACTACAAATATTTGCAACATTTCCAAGCGTAGTGATAGTAATATTGTTATTTAATAATATTTGCTTGGCTATTTTTTTTAATGATCCAGCAGACACATCGTTTACTTTTTTTAATATTTCATCATTACTAATATACCTACCAAACATTGCAAAATTGTTGCACAGCTTTTTTGCTCTAGATGTTGTACTTTCCATTGACATAAGTAGGTTTGATCTTATCTGCGCTTTGGCACGCTCAATTTCCATATCATCTATTTTTTCAGTAACACTCAATAATTCCTGTATAATCAAATCTATGAGCAAATTTATATTTTTTGGGTCAAGAGCAGAATGTATTCCAAATATTCCGCAATCGCTATAACTACTTGAAAACGCTGAAATATTATATACCAATCCCCTTTTTTCACGAATCTCCTGAAATAACCTCGATGACATGCCGCCACCAAGAATAATTGCTAAAATTTGCAAATCGTAAAAATTCTCGTCTAAATACGATAGACCCTCAAATCCCATTAAAAATTGATTTTGTTCTAGATCCTTACTAACTCGCAATTCTCCCCCAGAATAATTTGCCTTTTCATACTTTGAAACATTTGTAGTTTGAAAATTTTTAAATCTATCATCTACCATATCATTGAATTTATCTGCATCAAAATTTCCAGCAGCTGATATGATTGTATTTTTAGTAGAGTATTGATTTTTAAAATAATCACACAACTCCTCTCTACTTAATTTTTTTATAAACTCTTCTGTCCCTAAAATTGAACGACCGAGTGATTGATTTTTAAAAGCAGTTTCTTGAAAATAATCAAAAACTATATCATCTGGAGTATCTCTTGTCATACATAACTCCTGAAAAATCACTTCCCTCTCTTTCTCCAATTCCTCTTTAGCAAAAGTAGAATTTAAAATTATATCGGTAAGTATATCAGTTGCCTTTTCCAAATCATCTTTAAGCACTTTTGCATAATAAACGGTCGAAGTTCTTGATGTATAAGCATTAAAATACCCACCTATCATATCAAATTCTTCAGCAATATCTCTCGCCGTTCTTGTTGATGTACCTTTAAAGGCCATATGTTCTAAAAAATGAGAAATACCATTATTTTGTTGATTCTCGTTTCTACTGCCATTTTTCACTAATACACTAACAGTTATAGATTCAAAATCACTTGCCGTATCTGTTGCAACAGTCAACCCATTTTGCTTTATTGAATAATTTATTGATGTCATTAAAACTTTAAATCATTATTTTAAGCAATTCTACAAACTTTAAACTATTTAGCAACACAAAGTATATGTTACAAATCTACTTTTGCAGAATCAAATATTTTAGTGCAATGATCCGTAAATTTGTTAATTCTTCAGACTTTATTGCACTATTTATTAATACTGTAGCTACTACCATCTACTCGATCTTTAGCAGTTAATCCTTGATAATATTTAATATGGTAATTCGCTCTTTTTCTATAAGATATTTAACTATTTATTTATCACTGGTTGAGACAATAAAGCAATATAGTCTACAGCTATACCTCGTTAAAAACCCTATTTGCAGAATTAATATGAAGCTCTCTCAGTTGATTTTTATAGGATTTCTCCATCTCATATATGCTTTCAGGATTTTCTATGCAATCTTTGATATATGAAGCCAGCCACTTTGCTGAAAATTGGCCCTCCTCTTTCATAATGACTTTTGAATTTTCACTAAGGTATTTAGCATTATATAATTGGTGATTATCTTTTGCCTTGGCAAATGGAATCAATATCGCTGCTTTTTGAAATAATAACACCTCAACAACAGATGATGCACCTGCTCTTGAAATAATTAAATCATGCTTATTATACAATTCCTCAATATTATCGAAAAAAACTTTAACGTTAGATTTGCAATTTGTTTTAGAATAAATATCCACTGTGTCGTCTAAATACTCTTTTCTAACTTGATGGGTAATATGCACCATACTTTGCAAAGATTTTTCCAAATTTAAAATTGCTTCTGGCACTACATCACTAAATAGCTTCGCTCCCTGACTACCGCCTATTACCAATATTCTTAAATTTGTTATTTTTCTCCTTGCTTTAGCGTTGTACTCTGGCAAAACTTTTATCAAATTCTCTCTAATTGGTAGCCCTGTTAGGATAACTTTTTTTCTATATTTATCTTTAATTTTCTTTACATCTGGAAATGAGATTAACAGTTTATCCGCAAATGGTAAAAAAATTCTATTAATTTGCCCAAGAACCGAATTTTGTTCATGTAAAAAAAGAGGTATACCAAAAATTATTGCGCATAACGATGCTGGAAAAGCTGGATATCCACCGAATGAAATTATTACTTTCGGCCTTTTAAAACAAAATTTGTACATTATTTTTAATGTACTGATAAGCAAAAGCGATAAATTTAATACCCTATTACTCAAATTTTGCCTTGGAGATGTTGAGAAAATAACCGTTTTTTCGATATCACCAAATACTCCATCACAATATTTCAAAGCCCTTTCATCACATACGAGATGTAGCTTATAACCTTCTTTATGTAATTTTTCAGCAACAGCTTGTGCCGGAAACACATGTCCACCAGTCCCACCTGCAGAAATGATAATCGCTTTATTGTTAGTTGCTTTCTTTATCACTAGCTTTATGATCTAATGTTTGTATTAATCCTTTAAAATCCTGAACTTCCTTAAAATCCATATATACCGATGCATATCTAACATACGCAACTTGGTCAACCTTAATCAACTCATTCATCACTAACTCACCTATAATTTTAGATTCAACTTCTCCTTCTCCAAATTTTTGGAGCTTTTTTACTATACTTGAAGCAATTTTATTCAAAAGCTCATTTTCTATATTCCTTTTCCTAGTTGCTATCTCTAATGATCTTAGTAATTTTTGTATATCAAATGGTCTTTTTGAACCACTTCTTTTAATCACCATTATTTCTCGTACCTCCAGCATTTCATACGTAATAAATTTCGCCCCGCAATTATTACAAATTCTTCTACGCTTAATGCTAGAATTATCATCTGATGATCGCGAATCCTTTACTTGCGTATTCAAAAATTCACAAAAAGGACATTTCATAATTTTTAAAACTTACATATTTACTAGATTAATAATCTCTAAAATAGCGAATTATATGGTAAATATAAAGTTTTTTTGTATAATTAGTACTTAAAGGACTTGTGATTAATACCAATTCTCTAAAATAATTTGATAGATAAATTGGTATTTTTAAGAGATTTTTTATAATATCTGAGCCTAATGTACCTTGGATACATGGCGAAGATGATGTGAAAAATCACCAAAAAGACTAAATTTAAATGTTAAATTATTTAAGGTAATTGGTATAAGATGCACCTATTTTTAAAAATACTTTCATGAAATTAGTGAAATCGGATGAAATAGCTTATGATTTTGAAGTTATATCAGGTGAAGAAGGGGAACGATTGGACAAATTTATTACCTCAAAAATCAATGAACAAACAAGGTCGCAGGTTCAGTTTTTAATTCTTAATTCAGGGGTTACTCTTAACAACACTATAGAAAGAAATTGTGGAAAGAAGCTCAAAATTGGAGATTTAATTTCAATTTTCATTATAACGAAGCAAACCAACATAGAGCCATATAATTTAAAATTGGACATAGTATACGAAGATGAGGATTTGATGGTAATAAATAAACCAGCAAATCTTACTGTACATCCCGGAACAAACACAGATAATCAAACATTAGCGAACGCACTTGTATCATACTGTAAAACACTTTCCTCAGCAAGTGGGGATGATAGACCGGGAATAGTGCATAGGCTTGATAAGGACACTTCAGGATTAATGCTAGTTGCAAAAAATAACGATACTCATCTTTACTTATGCGGTCAAATCATGGAAAGAAAAGTAAAAAGAATATATTTAGCAATAACATATGGAGTGCCAAATCCTATTATAGGGCGCATCATGACCAATCTTGCCCCATGTAAAAAGAATCCTACAAAAATGCGTGTTGTTGGTGATGAAACAGGCAAAATAGCAATCACAAATTACAGAGTGATAAATGTTTATGAAAATAGGATGTTTAGTCTGGTGGAATGTGAATTAGAAACTGGTAGAACCCACCAAATAAGAGTGCATATGAAATATAAAAATACCCCTATTGTTGGTGATAAAAAATATGCCTTATATTACAATTTTAATCCAGAATTTGTATCAAAAGAGTTAGTTGATAAAATTAAGAGTTTTGACAGGCAAGCACTTCATGCTTATAAAATTTCTTTTACGCACCCTAAATCACTTAAACCGCTTGAATTTGAAATACCTATTGATAGTGGTATGAAGGAAATATTAAATTTATTAAAAGCTGATAATCCCAAATAATTAATTTGGCATGATAATTGCTCAGTACCAGTTAATATAATTTTATTTTGGTATTTTAAAATGTCTTCAGCAGGTATAGCAGCAGTAACCCAAGGTATGGCAGCGGCAGAGTCAGTCTCTAGTAAAATTGGTATAAATTTAAGTAATGCAAATACCCCTGGTTATAAAGTATAGTGGACTGAAAAATCAAGACAAAATTTTGAGAATTTTGCTTCCTATTATTAAGCAGCATTTTTCAATGCCTCTAAATAAACATTCATGGGCTTTTTATAGCCAATGCTAGAATGAAATCTT
>NZ_JAJBJD010000196.1 GCF_021811875.1 Candidatus Bandiella numerosa
AGAATGCTCACAATGTTTTGCAGATTAAAGCGACTATGTCCTCTAATGAGTGGAATCTTTATGAAGCAAATATTGACAATGAGTTGATTCTAAAAGTTACTTAACGCTATCTAATATTTATGCTTCCAAGATTAATGCTATATTAGATAATATTTCTCCTATTTGT
The DNA here is from genome assembly GCF_021811875.1 of Candidatus Bandiella numerosa. Classification (GTDB taxonomy): domain Bacteria; phylum Pseudomonadota; class Alphaproteobacteria; order Rickettsiales; family Midichloriaceae; genus Aquirickettsia; species Aquirickettsia numerosa_A. The sequence continues at coordinate 167 of NZ_JAJBJD010000196.1, forward strand.
CTAGCTAAATGAATAAATAAATAGTAACAGTTTATTGATTTAAGAAAGTATTATTGATATACACATAGTAACATACAAGGATAGGAGTGTAGCTCAATTGGTAGAGCGCCGGTCTCCAAAACCGGAGGTTGGGGGTTCGAGGCCTCTCGCTCCTGCCATTTATTAGATAAATTATCTTGTTAATATGACTGCGAATTTTGGATTTAAAAAGATAAAGGAAGAAGAAAAAGAAAAAATGGTGCAGGGCGTCTTTTCCAAAGTTGCGAATAAATATGACATAATGAACGATATAATGAGTTTTGGTTTGCACAGAAAGTGGAAAGATATTTTTATTAATGAAATTGACAGTTATGAAGGAATGAGCTTGCTAGATTTGGCTGGAGGTACTGGTGATATAGCAAAAAGATTTATAGATAAAGGCGGAAAAAAAGCTATAGTGTCTGATTTAAATAAGGAAATGCTACATAAGGGTAAAAGCATAATTGGTAAAAAGATCAATAAAAGATATATTGAGGATATTAAATGGATTCATTGTAGTGCAGAGAATATACCGTATGCTGATAATAGTTTTGACTATTGCACAATATCATTTGGTATCAGAAACGTTACACATGTAAAAAGTGTATTAAAAGAATCTTTGAGAGTATTAAAGCCGGGAGGTAAATTTTTATGCCTAGAATTTTCAAAGGTTGATAATTATATAATTTCTAAAATTTATGATTTTTATTCCTTTAAAATTATCCCAAAAATTGGATCGCTAATAGCAAAATCAAGTGATTCTTATCAATATTTAGTAGAAAGTATTAAACAATTTCATCACCCAGAAGAATTGGAAATTATGATGAAAGATGGTGGATATTTTTCTGTTAACCACAAAAAACTTTTTTTTGGTGTAGTTGCAATTCATAGTGGGTATAAAATTTAATTAAATGCAAGCGTCAAATTCTTAAAGGCTTGTTATTGTACCTTAAATATAGCATAATGACATATTATTTAGCTAGATTTTTTACATAACTGTAAGTGTACTTTTATCTAGATTAATTGAAAATTTGTTACAAATTAGTAGAATCGTTTGTTTAAATTAGATAAATAATGTAATTAAAAAATTTTTGATGTACATTGCGGGGCGACTATGGGAAGCATAAATATTAGATAGCGTTAAGTAACTTTTAGAATCAACTCATTGTCAATATTTGCTTCATAAAGATTCCACTCATTAGAGGACATAGTCGCTTTAATCTGCAAAACATTGTGTGCATTCT
>NZ_JAJBJD010000078.1 GCF_021811875.1 Candidatus Bandiella numerosa
ACTCTTCTCTATACGTTCTTCTGCTTCTCTTACTAAAAATGACATTTTGCCTCCTCTTTCGTATGTACTTATCTTTTCATTCTATCATATATGTTTCTTTCTGCCTATTATGCAATGGTCTTTTCTAGCATTGGCTATAAAAAGCCCATGAATGTTTATTTAGAGGCATTGAAAAATGCTGCTTAATAATAGGAAGCAAAATTCTCAAAATTTTGTCTTGATTTTTCAGTCCACTATAGCATAAATCTTCTCTGGTTCTTGGTAATTATTTTTAACAATTATCCTTCCAAGAATATTTAAGAGTATTTCAATATTTTCTATTTTTTCTCGAAATTTATTATGCGTTTGTCTAACGTTAACTAAGTAATTATTATGATTTTTTTCACTCTGCTCCTTTAGATACAACATTCCCAAGTACAAAATTATAGCTATAAGTACAATACTCATTACTATCAGTATATATTTACTAATTTTGCTTAATCTCATTAATTTAAAAACGCTTAGCATCCACCTTTCTCACTACAAAATAAATTATCAAATTACTGATCACATAAAAAACATATATAACACTACTTACTCATCTCTCTCTTCAATACTATTAACATTCTTAATTTTATCCTTCCTAATACCGTTCTTATTAATACTAAATGGCTTCAAAAGCAATTTATATGCAAAAACAAGAGCAAAAAAGAACACTACGACAATTAAAAATAAAATAAAAATAAATACTTTAAACACTACACAACATATATAATTGCCTACACAATCTAGCTTAATTTTTAAATTATTTCAAATACTCAATACAATTCAGCCCTGATCTATAATTTGTGATATTCTATGCATCGTTTCTTCCTTGCCTAAAATTTCGAGAGTTTCGTATATCGGTGGAGATTTAAAGGTTCCTAAAACTCCAGCCCTTAAAGCTTTCATAATGACTGAAATCTTAATTTCATATTTTGCTGCAAAGTTAGAGCAAAGTTGTTTTAACATATCAGCATTCCAATTTTGCTCATCTTTAAAGGTGTCTAAAATATTTACTAATATTTGCTTGGACTCATTAAGCGCTAAAATCTCTTTTGATTGCTCATCAATAGGATTGGAATATGAAATGAATATCGATACTAGATCCACTAAATCATTAATAGTTTGACCCCTTGATTTTATTAATGAAATAGATTTTTTGATCTTCTCCAAACATTTTTCATTCAGTAATTCTTTATTAACCTGGTTAATTATTTTAGCAAAAATTATCTCATCATCCAATGACCTAATGTAGTATTGGTTGATAAAATTCAATTTATCCAAATCAAATCTTGCAGGAGATTTACTTATGTCGGCCAAATTAAAAATTTGAATAGCCTCCTGAGCATTGATGATTTCTCTATTCTCGTGCCCCCAACCCAACCTCAATAGATAATTAAATAATGCCTCTGGTAAATAGCCGCTTTCCCTGTATTCCTCCAGTCCTACCCCCCCATCTCTTTTAGATATTTTGCGGCCATCATTGCCATGAATTAATGGTATGTGTACATAGCTTGGCTCCTTCCAGCCAATAGCCTTTAAAATTTGCAACTGGCGAAAAGTGTTAGTTAGATGATCATTCCCTCTTATGATATGCGAAATTTGCATGTCATAATCATCTACAACACAGGAAAGCAGGTACGTTGGTGTTTTATCTGATCTAAGTAACACCATGTCATCCATCTCTCCATTCTTCACCTCTATCTCGCCTAAAACTAGATCATTTATCTTTGTCATGCCATCATCGTTAATTCTGAGTCTCACGACTGGCAAGCTACTTCCATAATATTGAGCGCCATCTCGCCATTTACTTATGAATTTCTGCCCAGGATTAGCGTCTCTGAAATTTTGTATTTCCTCTTGTGTAGCATAGCAATGATACGCCACACCTTTGTTTATTAATGCTTGAGCTACTTCTTTGTGCCTTTCAACACGCTGTGATTGAAAAACAATGTTCCCATCCCAATTTAATCCCAACCAATTTAATCCATGTTTTATGGATTCGACATATTCATCTTTTGAGCGTTCACGATCAGTGTCCTCTATTCTTAGATAAAATTTACCATTATTCCTCTTAGCAAATAACCAATTGAAAATCGCAGTCCTCGCTACACCAATATGCAATGTACCAGTAGGGCTTGGAGCAAATCTTGTTCTTACATTCATATTAATAAGGTGCTGAATAAAATTGTGGATGCTGAAGAGAAAAAAACTTCTTATCAAAACTTAAGTTATATTTGATATTAGTAAAATACAAAAAATATTTCTCTGCTTCACTATTATTTATGTGCACTTCTTTCAAATTCATGGGATTATGCGATAATATCATGATTATATTAGTATTAACATTATCTACCATTTTATCAATATATAGATGAACTTCATTATTAGCCAAGTTAATCTTCTTAACGTCGCTTGCTAATTTGATATTTTTTTCTGAAAGCAGTTTAAAAAAATAATTACTTTGACTCAAATAAGACACTTCTTGTAATTCGTGATCATGATACATGATATTCTCATCCCTTAAAATAATTGTTAATTTCTTTGGTTCTAGATAGTCAAATCTTAACATCCCTGGTTTAGATATATATAACTTTCCAGATGAAGATTTATGCTTGTTTAAAGGTGATATCTGTTGAAAATCAGCAGATAATGTTCGAATATTATTTAAATAATTTTCAACTTCATTAATTAAATTAATATCATTAGCAAAAGAAAAATTTATAAAAATACAGTAAATAGCAATAAAAAATTTTATTTTCATATTTAAATTATTAGAAAATTTGTAAACTTGGTTATGGTGAAATATAACCTCAGCCGAAGACAGATTATAAATAATATTGCACTCTAACACAAGTTAATTACATTATGCATAAACTTGTGTTAGTATATGCGCAAGTTTACTAAATTATTTCTTCTAATAGATAAGTTATAAACATGCAAAAAGAAAATGATTTAATATTGGTTGGCAAGCAGATTATAGAAGATGAAATAAACGGGCTGAAAGATTTAAAAGAAGCAATAGACTCAAATTTCTGCACAATAATAAAAAAAATCATACATATCAATGGCAGGCTAATATTAAGCGGAATTGGCAAAAGTGGGTATGTAGCAAGAAAAATATCTTCAACCTTGTCCTCAACTGGTACTCCCTCTTTTTTCATACATCCTGCAGAGGCAGGGCATGGAGATTTAGGAATGATCACCAAAAACGATGTAGTAGTGTTATTATCAAATTCAGGTGATACTTATGAATTAAATACAATAATTGATTATTGTAAAAGATTCAATATATACATAATTGGCATTACTAGGAAAAGTACTTCTGTTTTAAGTAAAATTTCTGACTTACCGATTATCTTACCTAATAGCAAAGAAGCTTCTGATATAGATGTCCCATCCACATCTGTTATAATGATGATTGCTTACTGGGACGCTATAGCAATTGCATTACAGAGGTTAAGAAACTTTTCCAAGGAAGATTTTAAAATTTTACATCCAGGAGGAAAAATTGGAGCAAGATTATTAAAAGTATCAAAATTAATGCATAAAAAGGACTCTATACCAACAGTCACAGCCGATAGCTCTGGAATGGACGTTATTCTTGAGATGACAAAAAAGGGATTTGGCTGTACTGGAGTATTAAACAAGAAAGATGAATTAATTGGAATCGTAACTGATGGAGACTTAAGAAGGCATATCGATATGGATTTCAAAAATGTAAAAGCAAAAGATATTATGAGCAAAAACCCTTTTGCAGTGGAAAAAGATATATTTGCTTCCCAAGCTTTATTTATAATGAATGAGAATAACATTACACAAATTTTTGTTGTTAAAGAAAAAAAGCTTATAGGTATTATTCACATGCATGACTTAGTGAGAGCAGGAATAGTTTAATGAAACATAAAAATTCTATTAAATTCAGTCTTTTACTTATACTGACCGGGATGTGCATATCCTTAATCATCAATTATTATATCAATATGTTAGAGACAGAAAATATGATAACCTCATCTCAAGAAACATCACCACTGACCAAATCCAAATACGAAACATCCATATTAAACCCGCAATATTTTTTTTATGATAATGAACATAGGGAATTAGCCATTCAAGCAAAAAGTGCAAATAAAGTGAATTCACAAATTGATTTAGAGTCTATCTCAGGAAACGTAAAATTAAAGAATAATTTTGATTTTAATTTTTATGCGCAAAAAGCTATATTAATGATTGATAAAAGAAAAATTTTTTTAGATGGCGAAATATATATTAATAACAAAAATATAATAAAATTGCACTCACCTAATTTGTTAATTAACTACGAGGATCATACAATATCTTCCAATAAAGATATAATTTTAGATTATCAAAATATAACGCTACTTGCCTCTAAATTTAATTTAGACAACAATCAACATTTAAAATTTACAAATGGTGTAAAAATGAAAATCAAAAAAATTAAATAAGGTTTTTTATGATTCTCCTAGCCTAGCAATTTTTCCAACTTATCAACTAAATTTTTCGCCAAGTCTTTTTTTGCAATAGTACCTAATTCTTTATATGAACCAGCACTACAAATACTAAATTCATTAAAATTTTTACCAATATATTTAGCCTTATTTACAACTAAAGGCCGTTGCATAAATGCAAAGCAAGGAAGATATGCAATAAATGGATTTAAAAAATTGGCATTGCTAAACAAATATAGCATGTAATTGAGAAAGCTGCTATGATATGGGTTCTGTCGCATCTGTAAGGCCGTTGCATAAATGCAAAGCAAGGAAGATATGCAATAAATGGATTTAAAAAATTAGATTCATATAAAGAAGAACGATAAGTTTGGTATAAAAGCTGATAGAATAATAGGAATTCAAGAAAG
>NZ_JAJBJD010000079.1 GCF_021811875.1 Candidatus Bandiella numerosa
CTTACTCTTCTCTATACGTTCTTCTGCTTCTCTTACTAAAAATGACATTTTGCCTCCTCTTTCGTATGTACTTATCTTTTCATTCTATCATATATGTTTCTTTCTGCCTATTATGCAATGGTCTTTTATTGATGAACTTGAATCAAAAAATTTAACTCATTAACTATTATTGCACTGTTAAGATTTGGTTTAGTATAAAGTCAATAAAAAAAATTTTCTAAAAGTATAGATGCTGACACCATATCGTCCATTTTATTTCTTACATTTCTTTTTAAATTTGCTTCCTTGAGTAATGTATTTGCAAGTGATGTAGTAAACCTCTCGTCGCTTAAAATAATTGGTATATTAGCTTTGCTCACAAGCATACCAGCAAATTTTTTAATTTCGTCAGTCTGCGCTGTTTCACTACCGTCCAAATGTAATGGATAGCCTACAATAATTGCATTAACACGATTTTCACTTAACAATTGAATTAATTTATCAAATTGGCTAGTTATATTATTAAAAATTGTTAAAGGTGTTACAACATTAACCTCACTGTTATATATTGCTAAGCCTGATTTTTTAAAACCAAAATCGATTCCTAAAACTTTAAATTTATTTAGCTTATTTAATTCATTTAAAAATTCACCTTTACTTTCAAATATCATATAGTAATAAGATAATAATTGTAATTGAACGTAATGATACAATGGATATAAGCAAATCTGAAGTAAAAAGAATAATAGAACTATCAAGCATTGCTTGCAGTGATGATGAATTATCATCCTATATGAAAGACCTATCAAAAATAATAGAGTTATTTGATAAGCTAAAATACGTTAATACTGATAATATAGAGCCATTATATAATGTTATCGATGATAATTTAAGACTGAGAAAAGATGTATCTATAAAGAAAAATACTAAAAAAGAGATACTAAAAAATGTGCCAAAAAGTAAATATGGATTTTATGTAGTTCCAAAGATGATTGAGTAGTATCAAATATGCAATATCATATTTTAGTTATTGACGATGATAACGAAATTAGGCAACTCCTCGCAAAATACCTAAATAAAAATGGTTACATAGTTAGCCTCGCATCAAACACTGCTGTTGCAGAGGAATTGTTTGAGCTCTTTCAATTTGATTTAGTAATTTTAGATGTATTAATGCCTAAGGAAACAGGTTTAGAGTTTTTAAAGCGCAAAACTTTAAAGCAACCAGTTATAATGTTAACTGCTTTAGGAGATGTAGATGACCGAATAAATGGCTTAGAAAGTGGAGCTGAAGATTATATTGCCAAACCTTTTGAACCAAAAGAATTATTAATAAGGATTGAAAAATTAATTTTAAGGTTTAAAAAAGATTCATTGACTGAGAAAAAAATAAAATTTGGAGATTTTCAATTTGATTTAGAAAGAAAAACTCTCCTACATAACAATGCTCTCATCCCTCTAACTACTAGCCAACGTGATTTATTAAATATTTTTGCTAAAAACTTAGGAATAATAATACCTAGAGACGAGATAGCAAAACAATTAAATGATATAAATATCAGGACTATAGATACACAAATTACTAGACTTAGAAGCAAGATAGAAAAAGACCCTAAATCTCCTATATTCTTGCAAACCGTGAGAAATCATGGATATGTACTGTGGGGATAAATAGAGAGTGTAATAAACTTTGTATAAGTTACTAAAAAAGATGGCGCTGGTGAAACCCTGACCAAAAAAATCAGAAAATGATATTATATGTTTATAACCAACCTTTTCTTTTGAAATATAGATATGGCAATATTCCCGTTATAATTATTAATATAAGTGCAAATTGATATCCATATTTAAAGCTAAGTTCAGGCATATGATGAAAATTCATTCCATAGATACTAGCTATTAATGTTGGTGGCATGAATACTGCAGCAGCTATAGTAAAAGCCTTAATGATTAAATTCTGCTCCACAGATATCATACCAAGTGTCGCATCTAATAAAAAGCTATTCCTCTGAGATAAAAAATTTGCATATTCACCAAGTGAACTGATCTCCCTTGAAATATGTTTTATTCTAAGTCTTGAGTCTTTTTTATTCATATACCTTGCATTATCTATCTGGCTGAAATAAATTATCATCCTATTTAAACTTACTAAACTTTCCCTATTTTTTGATATAATTGTTCCTGTACTCCCTATCCTTCTGATTATATCATTATAAAATTCGGAGGAATTCTTTTTTCTGTCTATTGGCTTTTCAAATACTACCTTTAACAAGTTATCTATCTCGTTACCTACTTCTTCTAAAATATCTGCACAACAATTCACAACAAAGTCAATGATTGTTGTCAACACATATTCTGGAGTAAAAACTTTATCCTTATTTCTATTAATCCATGAATTCAGATAATCAAATGATCTTGGTTTATCATATCTAGTTGTAACCAGGTATTCCTTCGTCATAATAAATGTTATGGCAGTACTGTCAGGATAGTCTTCACATGCCTTATCCATTATTGTTACTGTCATATATTCAACATCCTTCTCCATATAAAAGGGACTTATGACTTCAAATTTATCCATCTCCTCTTCTGTTGGAGCTTCAATATTTAGTATTTTTTCTATATATTTTTCTTCGCTTGGTTCAGGCTCTATAAGATCTATCCAGATTGTGTTATCAGGCAATGGCTCATCTATTTTTATTTCTCTTTTCTCAATAACCTTATTTTTGTTTTTATAAATAACTACAATCATGCCTAATAGAATATTTTAAAACCTTTACTTTCATATAATATACCACATATTATAAATATTGTAAGGGTTAATAATGATATAAATCAAATATCTTCTTATGCTCAATTACTGCAAATCTATCAGTCATACCAGCTATATAATTAATCACCATTTCAGATAATAGCGCATCATAACTTATGTTAACACCATCTTGCCATGATTTTGGTAAAGTTTCTGGATTATTCATGAAATGATTAAACAAGTCTTTTATAACTGTCTGTGTTTTATGATTAATTCTATTTACCTGGTGATTTTTATATACATTTTTAAATAAAAAACTTTTTAATTCTAAAAATTTTTCTTTAATTGGGTTTGAAAATTCTACAATCGATCGCTTACAATTATAGATATCCTGGATGCTATTGATTCCATAACTTTTGATATTGTTAATTGTTTGATTTAGTAAATCGGTTATTAAAAACATACTAAGATTTGATAATAATATCTTTAGCAAAATCTCTTTATTTGAAGCTTCGCTTTTGATAATATCATTAAAACCGGTAATTCTAAATAACTGTAATTCTCCAAGCGCCTCGATATTTATAAATTCAGCTCTTATTCCATCATCAATATCATGCTTTGTATAAGCAATATCATCAGCAAGAGCAGCTATTTGCGATTCTAATGAAGCATTATTTTTGTAATTAACTGGAAAATTATTAAAAATTTTACTCAATTTATCGCATTTTCTTTTTTCATTGATTGGTCCATTATGTTTTAAAATTCCATCAATTGTTTCAAGCGTTAAATTAAGACCTTTATATTTTGATGAGCTTTTTTCCAAAGTTGTAATAATCTTTATCGCATGAATATTATGATCAAATCCCCCAAATTTTTCAGCAACTTCATTAAGTGCCATTTCTCCAGCATGACCAAATGGAGGATGGCCAATATCGTGAGATAAAGCAATTACCTCAGCAAGTTCCTCGTTTACTCCAAGCTCTCTAGCTATATAAACGGCAATTTGGCTTACTTCCAATGAGTGAGTTAGCCTTGTCCTGTAATGATCTCCAGTATAATTAATGAAAACTTGAGTTTTATATTCTAGCCTTCTAAAAGCTTTTGAATTTATTATTCTAAATTTATCTTCTAAAAAATTATACTGAATTTGCTCTTGATAAATTCTTCCATTTGACCCGAAGACGCCTAGATCTCTAAATTTTTCTATTTTCATGCTAATTGTATAAGATGGGGCGAGTAACGGAGCTCGAATCCGCGACCTCAAGTTCCACAAACTTGCGCTCTAACCAGCTGAGCTATACCCGCCATAATTTCATAATAACTAAATATATGCAAATTATAAAAAAATCAAGAGAACCTTTTATTATAGGGTAATATAAGGCAATAAAATTATTTTCTAGGATAAAATTTCAAGATCGTATATACTTAAAGTAGTAAGATATTATGGATATTTAGTTATGAAGGAAGAAAATAATAAAAAATTAAATCTCAATGATTTAAATAAATCTAATTTAAATCCACTTGATTTAAGTAGCTCAAGCGAACATAACGTTAATCAATCCTATTTGAGCAATTCAGATGGTAAAAATTCTATTTTTAATAAACCAATATCATTTATTAAATTTTCAATTAATGAGGAAAGGCATGGATATAAATATTATCATCAACAAATTCTTTCAAACCAGGACATTGCTTCAGAAATAAAAAATTTGTATTTTACCTTTTACCAAGATATTGAAGAAAAATTAAATCAAATAAGAACTACAAAAAATAGCAAAAAATCTATAAAGGATAAGTTAACACCAAATTTTTGGAGTACGCAAGATGAAGAAAGTCAAAAAATAATCGATAGTTTATCAAAAGAGATTGAAGACTTAGTAAAAAATAAGGAAAAATTAAAATATTCTTTAGTTTTATTGCAATCTATCATTTTAAAAAATCTAGAAAAAACTAAAGCTATTCTTAATAAATCAGAAAATTTATTAGAGAACTATATTATTGATGTTACGAATAGAAATGGAAGCATAAATATTAGATAGCGTTAAGCAACTTTTAGAATCAACTCATTGTCAATATTTGCTTCATAAAGATTCCACTCATTAGAGGACATAGTCGCTTTAATCTGCAAAACATTGTGTGCATTC
>NZ_JAJBJD010000004.1 GCF_021811875.1 Candidatus Bandiella numerosa
CTAATATCCAAAGAGAGAATTTTCAAAAAGCTAAATTTATTTGGGATGAAGCTATCCAAGAGATAGCTGCTGCCTAAAATTTAAGGGTCAGGGTTGTGTTGCGGCCATATTTCCATTAACTTGACGGTGCCGTTTATTGTTATTGTAAAGAGTCATAAAATCTACAGGAGATATGTATAAAGGTAAATAGCCGCCATCTCTTGAAAGATCAGAAATAATCCTTCTAGCGTAAGGAAAAATAATATTAGGACACTGAATAAAAATTATTTTCTCTTTATCCTTCACATCTTTTTCTAAAGTAAAAACACCTGCATATTTCAAATCAATCAAATACTGAATTTCATCTTCAATAACGGATTTAACTTGAATACCTAGCACTACTTCATATGTTTCATTTTGTATGCCATGAGCCCCTATATCAATTGAAACATCCACTTCTGGTTTATCATTATTTAATAGGCTATACGGAGCTTTTGGATTTTCAAATGATAAATCTTTGACGTATTGAGCATTAACCAAAACGCTACCATTAATGCCTAATTTTTGCGACATAATTAAAATTATAATTCTATTAATTTAACAAAATATATCAAATTTACTTGAAGAATACAAAGATAATATATATTTAAGTATGTAAATAGTTCGTAATATATTAAAGTGAAGCCATGGACTTAGTTTTTTTAATAGCGATTACTGCCTTTATTGTTTACAAGCTTTTTCAAAGTCTTGGTAGGGAAGATAAAGACTTAAAACAATTCAAACACATAGAACCTGTATTAGATAGTTTAAAAAAACATGTAAATCATGTTAAAAATGTGGAATTTGAAATCATTTCAATAAAGGATGCTAATTTAACCCCAGAGGTAAAAAAGGTGTTCGAAAAATTGCTTATAGAAGAAAAATCTTTCAGCATTAATCATTTTATCGATGGAGCAAAAAAAGCATTTAAGATGATTCTAATAGCTTTTAATTCCAGTGAGATACAAACTTTAAAAGAACTTTTAGCACCAGATGTTTACGAAAAGTTTATTACAGAAGTAAATGATAGAATTTCGCAGAAAATAAGATATAATGTAACCTTGGTTGGAATAAAAGAAGCAAACATAATTGATGCAAATATTATAAACGATACTGTCTCCGTTAAACTTGAAATAATTAGTGAGCAAATTATTACTGTTAGAGATAAAGACGAAAATATAATCTTTGGTAATGCGAATAAAATTTTACCGATGCGTGACATATGGACTTATAGTAAAAAAATCAAATCAGGAAATCTTTGGCATATAACGCAAACTGAATCTAAATGAAATGCTTAAAATTTAAAAACATACTTTTATTAATTTTTTTTATCATCTTGTGCTCTTGTTCTGGTGATTATAAAAGAAAATACAAAGTTAGGGAAGCTAAATTTGTTAAAACTGAATACAGTAAAATGGTAGGATGGAGGTATGACACTCATCTTATTAGCCTAAATACATTTGCAAATTCTTGCAAACAGATTATAAAACTTGGAGATAATCAACCAATTAGTAAATTGTCGCAGTTAGGTGGCACTGCAATAAATTGGAAGAGAATTTGCCATGATTTAAACAACAAAAAAATTAAAACAAACGAACAAGCTAAGGATTTTTTTGAAAAATGGTTTACGCCGTATACAGTACTAGATGGACAAAATAACGCAATTGGTAAATTTACTGGTTATTATGAAATTGAGATAAATGGAAGTACTATAAAGACCAGGAGATGTAGCCATCCAGTTTATATGCCTCCCAAAAATCTTTCTCAACATCAACGCAAGAGTCATCTTTCTCATTCATCAATAAATAATGGCTCTCTAAAAGGAAAAAATTTAGAAATTCTATGGGTCGATAATTATGCGAGATTATACTTCATGCACATCCAAGGATCTGGCAGAATCAAACTAAATGATGGGAGATTAATTCGTTTAGGCTACGCTGGACAAAATGGGTTTGAGTATAAATCTATTGGCCCCTACTTCAAAGAATATAATGCAACTGGTATTAATTCTGCACTTGACATGATTGAGTGGCTACATCGAAATCCAAGTGATGGTAAAAAAATTATCGAACGAAATCAATCATATGTGTTTTTTAGAAAAATCAACGGTGATGGGCCGATTGCTGCTCAAGGAATACCGCTTACACCTGAGCGATCTATCGCTTTAGACAAGGCTATTTATCCTTATGGAACACCAGTTTGGATTGACACATCACTACCCAAAACAAGGAATTATACAGATAGGAAATATAGAAGATTATTTATAACTCAAGATACTGGAGGTGCTATAAAGGGCGCTATCAGAGGTGATATATTTTTTGGACATGGGAAAAGAGGTGAGGAGTTAGCATGCTACATGAACAACAAAGGAAGACAATATGCATTATTTCCAAAAAGTGTTAAGATACCAAGCTACTATCAAACGCATTAGGGCTGGTAATGTTAAATAAATACTTGATAATTTGATACAATCTTAAAAATCTATAAAAATCATAAATATGGAGTGTCAGGAAGAAACAAATATTGCAGTGAAGAATGAATAATCTGCCTAGATTATTCAGGGGCGCACTGCCTTATCGCTAAATGTCATCAAAAACTGCAGTGGCCGACAATATTGGTGGAGGGAGCAGGATTCGAACCTGCGTACGCAAATGCGGGCAGATTTACAGTCTGCTGCCATTGTCCACTCGGCCATCCCTCCGGTTTGTAAGGAACCAAATTAACAAGTTGGATTGAACCATATTTTTAATAAAAATACAAGCTGAATAAATCATAATAATATGAAGGTTATTAAATATGGCTATATTCATCCTTTGCCTTGTATTGGTCCAAGGACTCTATCCATTTTTATGCCTATTTGCAATACCGCTCTAGTTTTTATCTAGCGCTTAAGTAAATTTTTATGATATTTGATAATAATTCAACAGCTTCTTTATATGGTCTTTGGAAACTATTTCTACCAATTATAGAGCCATTACCTCCACCTTGATTAATAGCTTTTGCTTCATTGTATAGCTCATCTTCATTTTTTGAAGTACCTCCTGAAAATACTACTAACCTTTTTCCATCAAAAGCTGTTTTCATTATGTGCGCAACACGATTCGTTAAATTTTTAAACTCATGCATTTCCTTTGAGTAAATACTTACTGCTGATTTATCTTCTATATCCTCAGAAGGCAATTTTACTTTAATTATATTAGCTCCAATTAAAGCTGCAATATGTGTTGCATAGGCGATAACATCTAATGCGGTTTCACCTTTTTTGGTTAAATCTCCTCCTCTTGGATATGACCATACAACGGTTGCAAGTCCATGTGCCTTGGCCTCAGAAATCATTTCGGAAATTTCTTGTATCATCTCAAGTGAGCTATCTGATCCTGGATATATAGTAAAACCTATTGCAGTACATCCTAAATAAATGGCATCCTGCACATTTGCTATAATAGATTGATTTGGCTCAATATCCTTACTCATTAAGGAATTTGAGCTATTGGCTTTGAGTATCAAGGGTATTGTTCCACGAAATTCGTCAGAGATTGCTTCAAGCATTCCCTTGGGTGCAGCATATGCGTTTAACCCTGCATCTAGTGCTAATTTTATATGATATTCAGGATCATACGCTACTGGATTCATAGAGAAGCTTTTTGCTGGACCATGTTCAAAACCTTGATCAACTGGTAGAATTAGCATTTTTCCAGTTCCAGCCAATTTACCATTCATTAATATTCTTACTAAATTAGACTTCACAGCAGGTGATTCACTTTCATAACCCTTTAAAATCTTTTTTACATTGTTGGTGAGGTGCATAAGATATTACCCTAAAATCTTTTTCTGGATGCTATTTGAATGTTAACGCATTTTCAACATAAAAAATTTATATCAGCAATTTGCAATAAGGGGTGCAAAAAATAAGGGTGCGAAATTGAAGTATCAAATATAGTTAATTTGGAACCCAGTAATACACTGGCTATAACAAATTTCTTATCCCCTAACCTCAACAATACCCCTTAGAGTATCCCAAAATTGTTGACATAATAGAAAACTAAATGTAAGACTTTCATATAAAACATAGGTCGTGGCTTTTTAGCGGATGTAGCTCAATGGTAGAGCCCCAGCCTTCCAAGCTGGTTATGTGGGTTCGATTCCCGTCATCCGCTCCATAATGCATATGTGTTGACCAAGAAAAATAAAAAAGGAGAACGAAAAAATGGCAGAAGGAAAATTTGAGAGAACTAAACCGCACGTAAACACAGGGACGATAGGGCATGTGGACCATGGGAAGACGACGTTAACGGCGGCGATAACGAAGTATTTTGGGAAGAGAGCGATAAGATATGATGAGATAGATAAAGCGCCAGAGGAGAAAGAAAGAGGGATAACAATAAATTCAGCGCATGTGGAGTATGAAACAGAAGGAAGGCATTATGCACACGTGGACTGTCCTGGGCATGCGGATTATGTGAAGAATATGATAACAGGTGCAGCACAGATGGATGGTGCGATATTAGTAGTGAGTGCAGTAGATGGACCGATGCCACAAACAAGAGAGCATATATTGTTAGCAAAGCAAGTGGGGATAGGAACGCTAGTAGTATTCCTGAACAAGGTAGATATGGTGGAAGATGAAGAGTTATTAGAATTAGTAGAAATGGAAGTGAGAGAGTTATTGACAAAGTATGGATTTGATGGAGATGCGGCAAGAGTGGTTAGAGGGTCGGCACTGAAGGCATTAACAGAAGACGGAACGGAATTAGGAGAGAAGGCAATAAGAGAGTTGATGAAGGTAGTGGATGAAGCAATACCAATGCCAAAAAGAGATATAGAAAAACCATTTTTAATGCCAATAGAGGATGTATTTTCAATATCAGGGCGTGGTACAGTGGTGACAGGAAGGATAGAGCAAGGGAAAATAAAAGTAGGAGAAGAAGTAGAGATAGTGGGGATAAGGAAGGAGAGTAAGAAGACAAAATGCACAGGCGTGGAAATGTTCAAGAAGGAGCTTGAAGAAGGGATGGCAGGAGATAATGCAGGGTTATTGCTAAGAGGGATAGCGAAGGAAGAGGTGGAAAGAGGGCAAGTGTTAGCGAAGCCAGGAAGTATAACGCCGCATACTAAGTTTAAAGCAGAAGTGTATGTACTTAAGAAAGAAGAAGGAGGAAGGCACACACCGTTTTTCAAGAATTACAGGCCACAGTTTTATTTTAGAACAACGGATGTAACAGGAACTGTAGAATTGAAAGAAGGAGTGGAGATGGTAATGCCAGGAGATAACACAGAGATAGTTGTGGAATTGATATCGCCAATAGCAATGGATAAAGGTTTAAAGTTTGCAATCAGAGAAGGCGGTAAGACTGTTGGTGCTGGTGTTGTTGCTGAAGTTATTAAATAATTTATGGGGTCCTTGATATGAGTTTTCAGCAATCTATAGAATTAAAATTAAAAGCTTTTGAGCCAAGGGTTTTGGATAAGGCTGTTAGTGAGATAGTAGATACTATTTCCAGAATTGGTGCTAGATATAAAGGGCCAATACCAATGCCTAGAAAAATTAGTAGGTTTACAGTTAATAGATCGACGCATATTGATAAAAAATCCAGAGAGCAGTTTGAAATTAGAGATCATTCAAGATTTTTAATTATTGAAGCTTCTCCTCAAACTGTAGATGCATTAATGAAATTGGATATAGCAGCTGGTGTGGATATTCAAATTAAAATGAAGGGAGCTGAAAATGAAGGAAAGTAGATGTGGTGTTATAGCTAAAAAAATAGGTATGACTCAAATTTTTAAAGATAATGGAGAAGTTGTCCCTGTTACTGTGCTTCATGTAGATGAGAATGTTGTATTATCAGTGAAAAATGAAGAAAAAAATGGCTATGATAGTTTGCAAATAGCGGCATTTGATCAAAAAATGCAGAGATTATCAAAAAGCATTAGAGGTATATTTGAAAAAGCAAAGGTAGCGCCAAAAAAGAAAATCAAGGAATTTTCTATTAATAAAAAATATGCGCTGAAAGTAGGTGATATAATAAATGTTAATCACTTCAAAAAAGGGCAATATGTTGATATTACTGGTACATCTATAGGTAAGGGTTATGCAGGTGTTATGAAAAGGCATAATTTTAGGGGATTAGAAGCTTCTCATGGTGTTTCAATAAGTCATAGATCAGCTGGTTCAACTGGGCAATGTCAAGATCCAGGAAAGGTATTTAAGGGTAAAAAAATGGCTGGGCGATTAGGTGGTGAAAAGGTAACTAAGCAGAATATTCTTATAGTAGATATTGATAGTGAATTAAATGTTTTGCTGGTTAAAGGTGCGGTACCTGGTAACAAAAATGGATATTTGTATATAAGGGATGCTATCAAAAAAGCGTTACCATGTTAATTATTGAGGTATGATATGTATTTAGAAGTATTGAGCTCTGAAAATAAGGTTTTAAGAAAGATTGATGCAAATATTTTTGACATTAAGGATATTAGGTACGATTTAATTCATCAATTAGTTTTATGGCAGCAGGCAAAAAAAAGATCGCCTATAAGTCATGCTAAGGGAATTTCAGAAGTAAAAGGTTCAACGAGAAAAATTTATAAGCAAAAAGGTACTGGTAAAGCGAGGCATGGTAGTATAAGGGGTGCGCAGTTTGTGGGTGGAGGAATAATATTTGGGCCAAGTAAAAATAAAGTGTATGACTATAAGGTTAATAAAAAGGTAAAAAAAATAGCATTGTTGAATGCTTTAGCATTGAAATATAGAGATAAATCTATTACTGTACACGAGCACTTAAAAGTTGATACATATAAATTTAAAGATTTTTCAAAGATGTACGGAGATAAATTATCATCACAAAAAACGCTGTTTATAGATAGTAATTTTGATGATAATTTTGTAAAATCTATTGGAAATAATCATAAAGTTGACAGACTATGTTTAGCTGGAATAAATGTGTTAGATATAATAAGGCATGATAAAATACATTTTTCTGAAGATGCATTTAATGGTATATTAGCGAGGTTTAAGTGATAAAATTAGATATGTATGATATTATTAAAATGCCTCTGTTAACAGAGAAAAGTAATAGTCTTGAATCTTTGGGTAAATATGTGTTCATTGTGAGTTCAGATAGTAATAAAGCTCAAATTAAAAAAGCAGTTGAGCATATTTTTAATGTAGAAGTGAAAAGTGTGAATATAATTAATATCCAAGGAAAGGCAAAAGTTTTTAAAGGTAAAAAAGGTAAGAGAGCTAGCTTTAAGAAAGCTATTGTAACAACAAAAGATATGAAAAAAATCGAATTTTCAAAAGGTGTTTAAAAGATGGCATTAATAAATTATAATCCAGTTACCCCTTCTCAAAGGCAACTTGTTTTGGTTGATAAATCTGGACTTTGGAAAGGGTCTCCTATAAAGGGACTTGTTAGAGGTAAGAATAGTAGTGGTGGTAGGAATAATCTTGGTAGAATAACCGTTTATGGTAAATCAAAAGGTGCTAAGAAAAAATATAGAATAATTGATTTTAAGAGAACAAAAGAGCTTTCTGCGACAGTGGAAAGATTTGAATATGATCCAAATAGATCTGCTAATATTGCGTTAATAAAATATGATGATAATGAGTACTCATATATAATAGCGTTAGAAAATTTAAAAATAGGAGATAAAATTGTATCTTCTAATAGTGCTGAGATAGCAATCGGTAACTGTATGCAGTTAAAAAACATTCCTGTTGGAATAGTAATTAGTAATATAGAATTGAAACCTAATAAAGGAGCTCAATTAGCTAGGTCAGCTGGTGCATCTGCAACAATTGTTAATAAAGATTCTGGTAAAGTATCCATCAAGCTTCGCTCAGGTGAAGTTAGAATTGTTGAAGGGGAATGCAAAGCAACTATAGGAACAGTTTCAAATGCTGATAAGAAAAATGTAAAACTTGGTAAAGCAGGAAGAAAAAGATGGTTGGGTTTTAGGCCTAAAGTAAGGGGTGTTGCGAAAAACCCGGTCGATCATCCGCATGGTGGTGGTGAAGGTAAAACATCGGGTGGTAGACATCCTGTGTCTGCTTGGGGTAAGCCAACAAAAGGATTTAAGACTAGAAATAATAAACGAACAGATAAGTTTATAATAAAAAGCAGACATAAAAAAAATAAATAATAAGTGAATGAATTATGAGTAATAGATCAGTTTGGAAAGGACCGTTTGTTGATCCTAAATTGCTAAAAAAAGTAAATGATGTAGTTGTTGGTGGAAAATTTGTTGCAATCAAAACATGGTCAAGAAAATCTACTATTTTGCCAAATTTTGTTGGATTAACATTTTCTGTGCATAATGGAAAGAAGTTTATTCAAGTTTTGGTTAACGAAAAAATGGTAGGTAAAAAGCTTGGAGAATTTTCTCCTACTAGAACATTTAATGGTCACGGAAATAACAGAAAATAATTATTATATTAGTGAATTTATGCAAGTTAAAGCAACAGATAAATTGGTGAAATCAAGTGTTCAGAAATTGAACATTATTGCGGATCTTATAAGGAAAGAGAATGTTAATGAAGCAATATTGCAACTTGAATTTTGTAAAAGAAAAGCATCAAAGCAATTGCAAAATATCCTTAAATCTGCAATAGCTAATTCACAAAATAATCATGGATTAGATATAGACAAATTATATGTAAAGGAAGTTAGGATTGGTAAATCCTTAACCTTAAAGCGTTCAATGGTTAGAGCGAGGGGTAGAATAAATAGAATAGTAAAGCCATTTAGTAAAGTTACAATAATTGTAGAGGAAAGAGGTTAATATGGGACAAAAAGTAAATCCAAATAGCTTTAGATTAGGAATTGTATCTACATGGGATTCATCATGGTATAGCAAAAAAGATTATGCTAAAAAATTGCATGAAGATATTAAAATTAGAGGTATGATTTTTGATAAGTTGAATTATGCAGGTGTAAGTAAAGTTTGTGTAGAGCGCCCAGCTAATAAGATTATGATAAATATTCATTCATCAAGGCCTGGTGTAGTAATAGGTAAAAAGGGTGTTGATGTGGCAAAAATTAAAGAAGATATAGCAAAAATAACTTCTAATGAGATAATCATAAATATTACAGAGGTGCGAAAAGCTGAGACAGAGCCATTACTTGTAGCAAAAACTGTAGCAGAGCAATTAGAAAAAAGGGTCTCTTTTAGAAAAGCTGTAAAAAGGGCTATATCGAATGCTATGAAAATGGGAGCAAAGGGAGTTAAAATAAGCGTTTCTGGACGTTTGGGTGGAGCTGAAATAGCAAGAACAGAATGGTATAAAGAAGGTAGAGTTCCACTTCATACACTTAGGGCAATAGTTAGTTATGATATGGCAGAGGCTCATACAATATATGGTCTGATAGGAGTAAAGGTATGGATATATAAGGGAGATATGCTTGATAATTTAAAAAATAATACAGTAGAGAAAAATGATATTACATCCAAAGAAAACAAAATTTAGAAAAGCTTTTAAAGGAAGAATTCATGGAAAAGCCAAAGGTGGTTTTAAGATTGCTTTTGGTAAATTTGCTCTTAAAGCGTTGGAGCCGGAAAGGATTCAGGAAAAGCAAATTGAATCTGCGAGAAAAGCTATTAATAGACATTTAAGAAGAGCTGGTAAATTATGGATAAGGATTTTTCCAGATATTCCAGTAAGTAAAAAGCCTGCTGATGTCAGGATGGGTAAGGGAAAAGGTTCTCCGGAATTTTGGGCTTGTAGAGTTAAGCCAGGTAGAATTTTATTTGAACTTGATTCAGTAACTGAAGAGCAAGCTATAGAGGCTTTTTCAAGAGCTGCTGCAAAATTGCCAATAAAAACAAAAGTAATTAGAAATATAGAAGAGGGAGTTTAAAATGAAATTTCATGAAATTAATAATTTAGATAATAATGCTTTACAAAATGAATTACTTAAGTATAAAAATGAGTACTTTAATTTGAGATTTCAAAAAGTTTTAGGCGAACTGAACAATACTTCCAGAATAAAGGTTGTCAAAAAGAGCATAGCGAGAATTTTTACCGCATTAAATAAAATTAAAGATAAAAATAGTTAATTATTATGTCAAAAAAAGTATTAGAAGGTATTGTGTTAAATAATAAAGCTGATAAGACGGTAACTGTGTTGGTGGAGAGAAAAGTATTGCATAAAAAGTATAAAAAGATTATTAAGAGAAGCAAAAAATATTTAGCTCACGATGAGAATAATGTTTTGAATATTGGTGATAAGGTTAAAATAATAGAAAGTAAACCTATATCTAAGCTAAAAAAATGGCAAATTTTGTTAAGTGATAAGGATTAATTATGATACAGATGGGTACGAAACTAAATGTGGCAGATAACACTGGAGCTAAATTAGTACAGTGTATTAAGGTTCTTGGTGGAAGTAAAAAGATGTCCGCAAGTATTGGAGATAAGATTGTTGTCTCTATTAAGAAAGCTGCTGTATCTGACAAAGTTAAAGAGGGAGAAGTGTTTCACGCAGTGGTCGTAAGAACTAGAAAGGAAAAGAGAAGGAAGGATGCCGTAGTAATTAGGTTTTTTGATAATGCCGTTGTATTGCTTGATAAGCAGGGAGAGTTAATTGGTACTAGAATATTCGGAATTATTCCGAGAGAACTTAGAGAAAAAAATTATTTGAAAATAATTTCATTAGCCCCAGAGGTAACGTAAAATGGCAAATAAATTTAAAAAGAGCGATAAAGTTAAGGTGATAACTGGCAAGGACAAAGGTAAGATTTCTGAAATTATCAGTTTTATACCAAAAAGTAATAAAGTTGTTATTGGTGGTGTAAATGTTGTAAAAAGACATACTAAGCCTAATAAATTTAATCCAGAAGGTGGTATTGTACAAAAGGAAATGCCAATCCATGTTTCAAATATTATGCATGTTGATCTAAAAACAAATTCTGTGAGTAAGATAGGATTTAAATTTTTAGAAGATGGCAAGAAAGTTAGATATTTGAAAAAAACAGGTGAATTGATAGATAATAAAAAAGTTTAATTATGGCTAATTCAAGATTAGAAAAACATTATAGTACGGTTAGTAGAAAGGAACTAAAGGAACACTTTAAGTTTAAAAATGACATGCAAATCCCTAGGCTAAAAAAAATATCAATCAATGTTTCTGTAAAAGATGCTGTGACAGATTCTAAGGTTATAGATAAAGTCTATGATGAAATTATGGCTATTACAGGTCAAAAGCCCGTAATAACAAAGGCAAAAAAATCAATAGCTACATTTAAGTTAAGAGAAGGGATGAAAATTGGGTGTAAGGTTACACTTAGAAAAACTATAATGTACGAATTTTTAGATAGGTTAATAAATATAGCGCTTCCAAGAGTAAGGGACTTTAAGGGGTTAAGTTCAAAACAGTTTGATGGTAATGGTAATTTTTCATTAGGAATAAAAGAGCAGATTGTATTTCCTGAAGTTGATTATAATAAGATTGATAAAATAAGAGGAATGAACATTATTATAGTTACTTCTACAAACAGTAATGAAGAAGCGAAGTTTTTACTAAAAACATTTAATCTACCATTTTATAATTAGAATAATAGGATAAATATCATGGCAAAAAAAAGTGTAGTGCAGAGAAATTTAAAAAGGATTAGATTATTCAATAATAATCTAGAAAAAAGAATGGAGCTTAAAGAAATTCGTAATAATAAGTCAATTACGTTAGAGGAAAGATTTGAGGCTCAAGCAAATTTATCTAAGTTGCCAAGGAATAGTTCAAAGGCAAGAATAAGAAATAGGTGTTTGCTGAGTGGTAGGGGAAGAGGAGTTTATAGAAAATTCAAGTTATCCAGAATATGGTTTAGGAAATTAGCATCAGAGTGTAAGTTGCCTGGTGTAATTAAGGCTAGTTGGTAATAATAAAGGAAATAAAGATATGTCACAAACACATTTACTTTCAGATACAATAGCGAGAATTAAAAATGCGCAGTTAGTTAAAAAACAATATACAATAGTGCATTGTTCTAAAAAAATTGAGCAAGTTTTGGATGTATTGCTTAAAGCTGGCTATGTTTCGAGTGTTGAAAAATATGAGGTAAGAAAAGGTGTGCATATGATTAAGGTGGGGCTTAAATATGAAGGTAAGTTCAGTTGTCCTGTAATCAAGGAGTTTAATGTAGTGTCGAAGCCTGGTAAAAAGGTATTTAAATCATATAAAGATGTAAATAAAATGTACGGTGGATTAGGCATGACAGTATTGTCAACTTCAAAGGGTATAATAAATGACAATGAGGCCAGGGATATTAAAGCTGGTGGTGAAATTTTGTGTAACATTTTTTAAAATAGATTATGTCAAAAATAGGAAAACAACAGATCAAAATACCAGGTCAAGTCAAAATCAATTTTGAAGACGATTTCCTAGTTGTGAAAGGTCCCAAGGGTGAATTGAGCATGAATGTGTTTGATTCAATTAATTTAAAATTAAATGATGATAGTATTATATTGTCTCCAAAGACAATTACTAAAAAAGTCAAATCACTGTGGGGGTTGACACGTTCATTGATAAATAACATGGTTATAGGTGTCACCGATGGATTTGTAAAAAAATTAGAAATTAATGGAGTAGGTTATAAAGTTAATATGGATGGTGATTTATTAATATTAGCTTTAGGATATAGTCATGATATTGTTTATCCCATTCCCGAAGGTGTTAGTGTTAAATGTACGAAGAATACAATAGAGGTAATTGGGTGCGATAAACAACTTGTTGGGCAAGTTTGTGCAGACATTAGGAGTTTAAGAAAACCTGAGCCTTATAAAGGTAAAGGGATTAAGTATGAAAATGAAGTGATTGTAAGAAAAGAAGGTAAGAAAAAATAATTTGGTATTTTAAAAAATGTTAAGCAAAAAGTTAAAACATATTAGAAGAAAAGAGAGAACAAGATTTAAACTTAAAAGTGGTAATTTGGATAGGTTGAGATTGTGTTTTTATACTTCAAATAAGTATATTTATGGTCAAGTTATTGATGAAAGTAAAAGAATGACGATTACTTCTTTAGCCACCTATGATAAGGATTTCAAAGATTTTAAAAATAAAAATAATATTAAAGCTGCTGAATTGCTTGGTGAAAAATTTGCTAAAATGCTACTAGATAGAAAAATTAAAGATGTGTATTTTGATAGAGGTAGGCTCAAGTATCATGGTAAAGCAAAGGCTTTTGCTGACAGTGCAAGGAAAAACGGGTTAAATTTTTAATGGCTGACAAAATGGTAAATAATAATAGTAACACAGAAATTGTAGAAAAATTAGTTAAAGTAAACAGATGTACTTCTGTTACCAAAGGGGGGAGAAAATTTAGTTTTTCGGTCATTGTAGTAGTCGGAGATAAAAAAGGAAAAGTAGGATACGGTTTAGGAAAGGCTACTGAGGTAATGGATGCTAAGGCAAAAGCATTGGGAGAAGCAAGAAGAAGCATGTTTAGAATTCCACTGAGGGAAGGAAGGACTTTACATCATGATACTATTGGTAAATATTGTTCTGGAAAGGTAATAATGAGAGCTGCTCCAGCTGGTACTGGTATTATAGCAGGAGGATCAACAAGGCCATTATTTGAAGTCTTAGGTATTAAGGATATTGTGGCTAAGTCAATTGGTTCAAATAATCCTCATAATATTGTGAAAGCAGTTATTATGGGGCTTAGAAATACTAGTACACCTAAAATGATTGCAGATAAAAGAGGAAAAAAGATAGTTGAAATTGCTAGTCAACGAGAAAAAACTTAAAGATGGTATAATGTTATGTTGAATCAGTTAAAAGGAAATATAGGAGCGAGAAAAAAAAGGAAATGTCTGGGAAGAGGAATAGCTTCTGGAAAAGGTAAGACATGTGGTAGAGGTGGAAAAGGACAAACTGCGAGAAGTGGTGTTGCTTTAAATGGATTTGAGGGAGGTCAAATGCCTATATATAGGAGATTACCTAAAAGAGGATTTAACCCTATTAATAAACAAGTATATAAAATTATTAATTTATATCAGATAAATTATTTAATTAAAAACCAAAAGCTTACGCAAGATATTAAATTAGAAGATATAGAGAAATTAGGTTTATTTAATTCTAAAAAAGAAAAATTGAAGTTACTTGGAAAAGGAGTATTTGAACAAAAGTTTAATATAGAAGTGAACAATGCTTCTAAGAAGTTGATTGAAAATGCTTCAAAAAATGGTTCAGCTATCAAATTAGTATAAGTCAAAGATAATAAAAATGAAAAATCAGCAGAGCCAAAATTTTGGTAATCCTATAATGGGTGGCGGAGAGTTAGGCAAAAAGATTTTTTTTGTTATATTGATTTTAATTATTTATAGATTCGGAACTTACATACCGCTTCCTGGAGTTAATTTAATGATTTTGGACAGTATTGTCAAAGAGCAGGCTAAAGGAATTTTAGGAATGTTTAACGTATTAACAGGTGGTGCGCTTGGCAGGATGTCTATATTTACCTTAAACATTATGCCATACATAACTGCTTCAATAATTATGCAATTAATGACGGCATTATCCAAAGAATTTAGTGAGCTTAGAAAATCAGGTGAAGCTGGTAGACAGAAAATAAATCAATATTCAAAATATTTATCAGTTATCCTAGCTTTATTTCAAGGGTATGGTATAGCGATTGGGATTGAATCGCTTAATCATAATGGTGTTGCGTTAATAAGTGATCCTGGAATTTATTTTAGAATTGTTACAATGTTTAGCCTTATGGGAGGAACAATAGTTGTCGTTTGGTTTGCGGATCAAATAAATACAAAAGGAATTGGAAATGGAAGCTCAGTTATAATTTTTGCAGGTATAGTTTCAGGTTTGTTACCTTCTGTATTTTCATTATTAGAGATGGGAAAAAATAATATCGTCTCAACTCCATTTTTATTATTATGCTTTGCAGTTGTTGTATTTATGGTTGTTTTTGTGGTGTTCATGGAGAAGGCTCAAAGAAAATTAGTAGTACAATATCCTAGAAAGCAAATTGGAAAGAAAATATATGCTGGAGATTCAACACATTTACCAATGAAAGTTAATGTGTCTGGAGTAATACCACCGATATTTGCCAATGCACTATTATTATTTCCTGCCACAATAGCTGGTTTTAACGTGGGTGCAGAAACTAATGGATGGCGCAAATTTGTCGAAAGTTATTTATCTCAGGGGAAACCGCTATATGTTGCGCTATATATACTCTTTATAATATTTTTCTGTTTTTTTTACAGTACAATTGTGTTTAATCCAGAAGAAACTGCCGAAAATTTAAGAAAAAGTGGTGCCATTATTGTTGGCAGAAGGCCTGGAAACCAGACTAAAGAATATCTACAATATATTTTAACAAGAATTACTGTGATCGGAGCTTTGTATATAGCAATAATTTGTGCAGTACCAGAAGTTTTAACTTATCAATTTAGTATGCCTTTCTATTTAGGCGGTACGAGTATTTTAATAGTTATCAGCGTAGTGTTAGATTTGAGCTCGCAAATTCAATCACATTTATTAAGTAGTAAATATGTGAATTTGATGAAAAAGACTAATATGATGAGGCGTAGGTAATGATAATAGTTTTATTGGGTGCACCTGGTGTGGGTAAAGGTACTCAAGCAAAATTATTAGCGGATAGATATCATTTAAAAATATTATCTACAGGGGAGATTTTAAGAAGAGCTATCAAGCAAAAAACAAGCTTGGGAATGGAAGTTGAGGCAATCATTGATCAAGGTGAGTTGGTTTCTGATGATATAGTTTGTAGCTTAGTGGAAGACGAACTAAAGATGGATAACAAAAATTTTAGTGGATTTATTTTAGATGGATTTCCTAGAACAATTGCACAAGCAAAGAAGCTTGATTTAATTTGTGTTAAAAATAATTTAACCGAGCCTTATATTGTAAGCTTAAATTTACCTGAAAATGAAATATTAAAAAGGTTATCAGCTAGGGTATATTGTTCAAATTGCAATCAAAGTTATAACTCTGTTACCAATCCTACTAAAGTAAAAGGTACGTGCGATAAATGTCTTGGTCAAAATTTTTATATTAGAAATGATGACAAAATAGAGGTGATAAAATTAAGATTGGATGCATATTTGCATCAAACGAAGCCGCTAATTCAATATTATAAAAAGCGCAAAAATTACTATCCCATTGAAGCCAAGCAGGGCATCAGTACTATACATGATAAAATAGCCTCTTTTATTGATCAATCATGAAGTTACCACTTCTGGCTTTTTTAAATTGAACCTCCCCAAGAAATTCCGCCATCAACGGTGATGATGCTACCTGTTACATAGCGTGATGCTTTGTTTGAGGCAAGGGGCACCGTCAAGTTAAAATGAGAATAGAATTATGCGATTGAATAAAAAAAAGAAAAAATATAGAATCAAAAAAAAACAAATATAAGAAAAGATGGCTCCGTCAAGGGCTCCGTCAAGTTAATGGAAATATGGCCGCAACACAACCCTGACCCTTAAATTTTAGGCAGCAGCTATCTCTTGGATAGCTTCATCCCAAATAAATTTAGCTTTTTGAAAATTCTCTCTTTGGATATTAG
>NZ_JAJBJD010000230.1 GCF_021811875.1 Candidatus Bandiella numerosa
CCCTTGGCCGGGTCGAGGGCGCGTTGGCCTGGGCCGGGATGATCGACACGATGCCCGATATCGTGCCGGTGGTGGACCGCGCCGCCAGACTGCCGGGCCTGTCCATCTGCACCGGCATGTGCGGGCATGGCTTCGGGATCGGGCCGGGGTTCGGGCGGGTCATGGCCTCGCTGATCGCGGGGGAAGACCCGGGCCACGACCTGTCGCGCTTCCGGCTCTCGCGCTTCTCCGATGGCTCCCCGATCGCGCTTGGCCCGGACATATGACGCAAGGTGCCGTCACTTTGGCGGACTGCCCCCTTGCCGGACTTTGAACAATCGGTCAGGTTTCGCCTGACCCTTTCATTGCTTTGGTAAGGAATCTGCGAATGCCCGTGAAGAGTCGTCTGGCCGAACTG
>NZ_JAJBJD010000080.1 GCF_021811875.1 Candidatus Bandiella numerosa
GATACTACCTCGCCTTTTTCTTTTTTTCTTACTATTATTTCAAAATCCATTTGATACCTGTATTGTTTTAGGTCAAAGGTTAGCACTTTTCCTATTTATACGCTATCTAATATTTATGCTTCCATCTCTCTTTGGCTATTACCCTGCTTATATAATGTCAATATTGTTGTGTACATTGCGACTCCTATCATTATTAGCCCTCTTTTTTAAAAGGCTAGTTTGCATTAATTTATTTTATTTTCCTCTTTTTTGACCTGGTCCCTTTTTAATGCAATTTTGTGGCCCCTTTTATATTAGCACTGACAGGTTACCTAATAGAATTTGTCTATTTTTTAAATTTTCACAATTGGAGTGTATTGCACTAATGCATCTTGGAAAAATATCGACATGATGAAAATACTGCTTTGAATATTCTTGTAAAACTCTCCGGTTTAATTTCCCTTGATTCCATTTTTTATAAAAACAATGATTTAATAAATGAAATGGTTCAATTGTTTTTAATAAAATACTAGCAAAGTCAGAAATGATAATTTTTTAGTTAAATTATATTCCGGATAATTGAACGCAGCTTAATCAAGGGATATATAAATGCAATAAAAAAAGCCTCAATTGAAAGTATCAAAGAAAATAACTATTCCCAAATTTAGGCATATGCGATGCAACAAGCATCACCGCGCCTTATGAACCTATAGATATTCATAAGTTACTGAGTGTTATGTGGGATCATATTAAATGATCCCAAGAGGCTATTAAATTATTTTAAAATTTAATTTTTGTACCAGCTAATATTACAGTACCTTTATTAAATGTAGCTTTAGCAGGGGTATTATAATTGGTATTTTCTTTGAATTTTAATCTAGTAACTTCAATATAAGGCATAAAGCCAGGCATAACTACATAATCAGCACCAATTGATACTGCCTCAAATTTGTTATACTCCTTTTCGGCATACCTAACAAATTTCTCTTTTTCATCCTTACCATCGACTTTTGCTAAACATCCAGCTCTCTTGCTTTGCATATAATTAACACTGATTCCATATTTTTCTGTTGAATATGCAGAACCAAGAGACCAATACTTACCACCCGTTTTTACGTCATCGGGGCTTTTATTAGTACCTAGAAGATCTCCAGTTTTTCCGATGTCACCATAAGCACCTGCAAAGGCAAAGCCTTTATAATCAACACCAGCACCAACTTGCCATGCGTTTAAATTTTTTCTATCAATATTTGATTTATCATCCTCAGGATTTCCATCAATTTTTGCAATATCGTCATAATATGAAATTCTTTTTGCCTTGCCGAATTCACCGAGCACAGCAGTTGTGAATTTTACACCATTTTCAAGAGAGGTTTCGTATCTAACAGTTGGCTGCCAAATATTTTTAAATCCACCATCAGCATTTTTCGGTATATTATTGGCTTGAGCAGCAGTTCCTCTTACCTTTGAATCTGGGGTGTAACTAACACCAAATGAAAATCCATTTATAATTGGAGAAAAATAGTTAATTTTCCCAGCCTTATTAGTTTCATCAAAACCCACTGGCAATTTAGGAGAAGTTAAATAAGTACCACTTATTTTTTTCGCACCGGTACTATCTATAACGCCACCGTTTTTAAGCCAATTCTCCCAATCTCCATCTAGTCCACCTGTTGCACGTGCAAATGTATATGGATTTACTTGCATTGAAGTACCTACAGGGGAAGTGTTTCCTAATTCAATTTTACCAAATGTGTCTTGAACATATATTTTAACCTCATTCCCAATATTTTTGCTTCCTGAAGGAGACTCAGAAGTACTAGCATTCAGTTTAATATAAGCTCCATATCCTAACCCAGTTTCACTTTTATTATCATAATTAAACTTTAACGCTCCACTGTTAGCTAATGAGTTTTTATTATAATATTGGCCAGTCGCAAGGTTTTTTCTAAAAGCATCTTGTTGATTAACAATTCCAAATTGAGAATCTACCTCTCCCCCTATTTTAATTGAAGAATCTTTTATTATATCAGCTGCTTGTGCAACAGAAGGAATAATGCCTAATGCTAAAATTAGATAAATGAAACGCCTATTTCTCATGACTGGTGCCTAGTATGTTAAAACTCCCCATTTATATCTAATTATTGAGATGATTGTCAATGATTTTTATAAAATCATCATAATCTTTTATAGCATTGATGGTTTTTTGATTAATATAAATTGTTGGTGTTTGATTAATGTTTAGAATTCTCATATCATCGTAAGCCTTTTTTTGTAAATTATCAGCAAATTTTTTATCATCAAAGCAACTGTTAATTTTATCAGTGCTATAGCCAGAAAGTCTGGCGATATTTTTTAGCATTTGTTTAAAATCCTTCCTAAATGCCCATTTAATTTGTGATTTGAACAAAATATCGATAATGTCAAAGTAATTATCATTAAAGCAATTAGCAAAAATGGTCCCGTATAATGCTGGTTCATTAACTGGATAATCTCGAAATATGTATAAGACTTTATTAGTGTTAATATAATTTTCTTTAATTTTAGAAAATATACTTTCGTGGAATGAAGAGCACCCTGGGCAAGATAATGAAGAATATTCAATGATTGTTACCTTTGCTTTTGTATCTCCTAAATAATGGTCCCCATCAACTAATTTTAGTATTTGGGACCTGTCTTCAACATCATTTGCAAAAGCAGATACCATGACATTGATAAAAAGGCTTATAAAAAGAATGTAAATTTTATTTTTCATTATTTTTAATCTTTTGAATCATTTTTTTCATTGCAATGTTTCTATGGCTTATAGAGTTTTTTTTCTTGCGCAGTCATTTCATCAAATGTTTTGTTGAAAGCATCTGGCTTAAAAATAGGGTCGTAACCAAAGCCATTACACGAATTGGTATTGAAACTTAATTTACCATTAATTTTACCATTTGTGATTATAAAATTAGTTTCATTAAAAAATAATACCAAATAGCAAGTGAAATAGGCATCTATTTCATGATATTCCCCAATTCCTCTTTGCTTTAGCATAAATTTTATTTTATCAAAAGCCTTGAAATAATTTTCACCTGGTTCTGCAAATCTTGCTGAAAAAATGCCAGGCTGATTATCTATTGCAGGTATGCAAAATCCAGAATCATCAGCAATGACTGGCATAGCACACAAATTAAAATAGTACTGAGCTTTTATTAAAGCATTTTCTTCAAAAGTTTCACCATCCTCATTAGGGTAAGAATTGATATTTAGGCTTTTTAAATCATATAATCTTAAGTTAAGATCTACCAACATAGCAGACATTTCATTAAATTTACCCAAGTTGGATGTTGCTATGCACAACTTATTATTTAAAAAATCAATACTCATCAAGAGAATTTAAATATAATCTCAATACAACATGGAACGTTTTGTTTTAACTAAAAGACGCTCATCAGCATCAACCGCAAGTAATTCATCTTTGAATAAGTTACGATTATGTTTAGTCCATTTAACTATTTTAGCTAAATTATTTTTCCTTTCAATAAGAATTATCCTGCCACCTTCAACTAAAATATCTTCAATATATTTTGGTATATCATTCATAATTCCATTTATAAAAATTATATCAAACTCTAAACCTTTGGAATTTTTTTCAAAATGATCAAGTACCTGAAACACAACGTTATCTTTGGCCTGAGAGAGTAATTCTTGACTCATGCCAATTTTTAATAATTTTCTATCTGTATCAACTGCTGTTACTTTTTTGGCAACGTTTGATATTGTAATTGATGAATATCCAGTGTTGCAACCAAAATCAAGTACTGATGAATTTTCATCAATTTCTGCATCTTGAAGCATTCTTGCTAAAGCAAAAGGTGGCATTATAAAGCGATTTTCATTTGCTAATAAATCAGTGTTCCATATTGGCAAAATTGAATCTGAATAGGCTACGTTTCTCCATTTGCTCATAATGAATTTGTGACGAGGAATTCTTAATAATAAGTCTATAATCCTTTCATCATTAATGCCATTTGGCACTAATTGATTATAAACCATGTTATGCCTTGCTACTGCAAAGTACTCCTCATTATATGTATCTTTAATTTCTACAAACAAAATTAATTATAAATTAGTTGATTAATCAATACTAACCAATATAACAAATTTAAACTAATTGCAGTACTTTTTTAATCAATTTTAAAATTTATTATATAGCTTTAGGTCAGGCAGGTAGTGACAAGGAATGGTGAGCGAAGTGTAGTAAAACCTACATAAGCGAAGAATGACGATGCCAATACCTATTTGAATTATGCTATACGTGTATCACACTTAATAAAACATCTTCCATACCATTCATTATGCCATATGCTTTTGCATTAAATGAATAAAATCTTTGTTGTTTCATTAAATCTGTCATTGAAGTTGCCTCATCAACATTAGAACCTTCTAAACTACCACTAACTATCGTACCTGCGCCATTTGTACCAGCAATTTGCAAAATGGCTTCTCCTGAATCTGCTGTACTTGAAAATACAGTGCCAAATTCATTTTCAAGTTTCATTGGATCATCAAATAATGCAACTGGAATTGCTGCCAGTTTTTTTTGTTCGCCATTGGTATATGTACCAATTAAATTTCCTTTGTCATCAATATTAGTCCCAGTAAGAGTTCCACCTAACTTACCATCGGAAGTAACCTTTATATTATTATAAAGGCCGTTGCATAAATGCAAAGCAAGGAAGATATGCAATAAATGGATTTAAAAAATTAGATTCATATAAAGAAGAACGATAAGTTTGGTATAAAAGCTGATAGAATAATAGGAATTCAAGAAA
>NZ_JAJBJD010000081.1 GCF_021811875.1 Candidatus Bandiella numerosa
ACTTACTCTTCTCTATACGTTCTTCTGCTTCTCTTACTAAAAATGACATTTTGCCTCCTCTTTCGTATGTACTTATCTTTTCATTCTATCATATATGTTTCTTTCTGCCTATTATGCAATGGTCTTTATGATATTAAAATTTGTAGTGGAGTTGGTTATTAATTATTGATATTTTCTCATTTTTAGGGTAATACTACACATTATTAGTATCAAGGGCTATACACGGCATGCCTTTGAAGCAAGAAAAATATTTATATCGGAGACAAAATGCCAAAAATGAAGACAAAGTCAAGTGCTAAGAAGCGCTTTAAATTCACTGCGAGTGGTAAGGTTATTGCCACACAGGCCAATAAACAGCATAACATGAGGAAGCGCAGTAAGAGTCAACTCAGAAATCAAAGAGGCACGACTATTCTGCCTAAAATGGAGGCAAGAAGAATGCCTCAATATATGCCATATGCTTAATTAATTTAGTGGAGATAAAGAATGTCAAGAGTAAAACGCGGAGTCACAGCAAGGGCTCGTCATAAAAAAATAATAAAATTAGCTAAGGGTTATAGAGGCAGAGCAAAAAGCTGTTTTAGAGTTGCAATAGAAAAAGTCGAAAAAGGTTTGCAATATGCTTATAGAGATAGAAGAAATAAGAAAAGGGATTTTAGAGTATTGTGGATTCAAAGGATAAATGCTGCTGTAAGAGAACAAGATTTAGTATATTCACAATTTATAAAAGGAATTAAACTTATTGGAATTGAACTTAATAGAAAGATGCTTTCAGAGCTTGCTATCCATAACGCAGAAGCGTTCACTGCAATATTAGATAAGGTTAAAAAAGCCCTAGAAGAAGATACAAAAAAGCTAGCTAAGTGATTTATCTTTAAAAAACTTTTTTTGACATCTAAAAGTATGTTAGACACTCTGGATTTTATATATCAGGAATTTAAAAACTTGGCTAAGGAAATCAAGGATGAAAAACATTTAGATGAAATTAGAATCAGGTTTTTGGGGAAGAATGGTTTGATAACAAATGAAGCCAAAAAAATTGCCACCATATTGCCTGAATATAAAAAGGAATTTGGTGCCAGAGTTAATCAAATAAAAAATGAGATTCAAAGCAATATTCAAGAGATTAAGGAAAATCTTGAGGAAGCAATTTTTGATGAAAAGCTGAAGAAGGAATCGATAGATGTTACATTGCCAGGAAGGAGCTTTGGAAGAGGGAAAATACATCCAATTTCACATACCATTAATTTGATAAAAGATATATTTTATTCGATGGGATTTGAGCATGTTGATGGCTATGATATAGAAAATGAATGGAACAATTTTACAGCACTCAATATCCCTGAGGATCATCCAGCGAGACAAATGCATGACACTTTTTATATTGAAAATTCCTCAAATAATGTTGAAGAATTGGATAATGAAAAAAAGCTAAGTTTGTTAAGAACGCACACATCTACTGTTCAGATTAGGCATATGCTAAAAAATAAGCCACCATTAAAAATATTTTCTATTGGTAAAGTTTATAGATCTGACCACGATGCAACTCATACACCAATGTTTCACCAATTAGAATGTTTAGTTGTAGATGAAAAATCAAACGTTGTAGATTTGAGAGGATATTTAGAAATATTTTTAAAGCTATTTTTTAACTCAGAGCAAATTCCCATGAGATTTAGAACTAGTTATTTCCCATTTACAGAGCCTTCATTTGAAGTTGATATTAAATGCGATAGAAGTAAAAAAGGGGAAATAAAAATAGGTGTAGGTGATGATTGGTTAGAGATTCTTGGATGTGGTATTGTCAACAAAAAGGTGCTTGAAAATGTTAGTATCGATTCAACGAAGTATCAAGGATTTGCATTTGGTGTAGGCATTGAAAGATTAGCAATGTTAAAATACAATATTTCAGATCTAAGAAATTTCTTTGATGGTGATATAAGGTGGCTTAATCATTATGGTTTTTGATCATTATGCAAATTCATTTTTTCTTATTATTGATATCTTATTTACTTGGTAGTATTCCATCTGGATTGATTTTAAGTAGAATACTGAAAAAAGGAGATATAAGAAAATCTGGCTCAGGAAACATAGGAGCAACTAATGCATTAAGAGTGGGTGGAAGATTACTAGGAGCGTTAACATTGATATTTGATTTACTAAAAGGCTTAATTGCTGTTATTATTGCAATAGTTTTTGAGCAAAAATTTATAGCAGTTTATGGTTTTGTATGCATACTTGGACACATTTTTCCTGTCTGGTTAAAATTTAAAGGAGGGAAGGGAGTGGCAACAGTATTAGGGGTGATTTTAGGTCTAAATCCACTAGTTGGTTTGGCAATGGCTATAATTTGGGTTATCACTTTTATATGCTTTAAAATTTCATCGGTCGCCTCTTTAACCTCTTTATTTTTAGCAACTTTCGCTCTTATTATAACTGATACAAATTATGGTAACTCTATCTTTATTATACTTATTTTAACGTTGATTGTTTATAAACATAAAGATAATATGATCAGATTATATCGTGGAGAGGAAAGTAAAATTTCTCTTTAGAAGCCATAAAGCTCAGAATTTTATTTATGCCAATACGTATCTTAACCATTAATACGATTAATAAAATAGCAGCAGGAGAAGTTGTTGATAGACCATTGTCAGTTGTAAAAGAGTTGGTGGAAAATTCAATTGATGCAGGAGCAACAGAAATAGAAATTGAAATTAGTAGGGGGGGGAGGAATTTTATTGCTGTTACAGATAATGGCAAAGGAATCAAGAAGGATGAAATTGAATTGGCGTTAGAAAGGCACGCAACATCTAAACTTGATGAAGAAGATATAAACAATATTCAATATTTAGGCTTTAGAGGTGAGGCTTTGCCATCAATTGCTGCTGTTAGCAAACTAAGAATTATGAGTAAATATCATGAATGTGATGATGCTTGGGAAATTGAAGTAATGGGTGGAGAGAAGTCAAGTTTGAAACCAATTGCCAAAAATATTGGCACAACTATACAAGTAAAGGATTTGTTTTTTTCTACACCTATAAGGCTAAAATTTTTAAAATCAGAGGCGAATGAAACAAGTGCATCCATTGAATTGGTGAATAAATTGGCATTATCAAAAGAAAATATAACTTTCAGGCTTACCTCAAATGAAAAAGTAATTATTGATACTAAAGCTCAAGATGTATCAATTCTTGATTCATCACAAAGACTAGAAGATATTTTAGGTAAGAAATTTATTGATAACTCCATAAAATTTTTCTTAGAAGAGGAAGAAATTAAAATTTATGGATATGCATCAATTCCAACTTATAATTCTGCAACTTCTTTGAATCAACATTTTTTTATTAACAAAAGATTTGTTAGAGATAAGGTTTTATCGATTGCAGTAAAGGCTGCGTATAGAAATCTAATACCACATAATAGATTTCCTCAAATAGTATTATATTTGGATATTGATCCAAAATTAGTTGATGTTAATGTACATCCAACTAAAGCTGAGGTTAGATTTAGAGATTCGCAAAAAATCAAAGGTATTATCATAAGTGCTATAAGAGCTGCAATTTCAGAAGCTGAGTTAATGAGTAATAAAGAATTAGCTAATGATGCTGTTAGGCTTTTTAAACCTCAAGGCATGCCTTATACAAAACATAGACAAGAGTATAATAAAGTTGTAGATAAATTATTCATAAACAATGGAAATCTAACCAGACAGCAGGGACTTAAAAATTTAATAAATAATCATGAAGATATTATAGGTAATAGTGCAAATTCAAACTCCTCTCTTTATGAAGATAATCACAAAGAGATATCAGATAAAAAAGTTGAAGAAAAATATTTAAGTAATTTTGTTGAAAATGAAATAGAGCAAAAAAGTATTGCTCAAAATTATAATATTGCAAATCAGGAATATCCACTCGGTTTTGCAAAATGCCAAATAGATAGAACCTACATAGTAGCAGAAAAAAGTGGCAGCTTAATTCTTGTAGATCAGCATGCTGCACATGAGAGATTAACCTTGGAAAAAATTAAAAAACAATTAAAAAATGGTAAGGTTGAAAGCCAGATTTTACTTATACCTGAAATAATCGAATTGGGAAAGGTGTTAACTGAAGATATAATGCAAAAAAAAGATAATCTAAGAATATTTGGTTTAATAATTGAGAGGAATGGAATTTCTCAAATTTTAATCAGGCAAATTCCTGTGGTATTTCAAAATCTAGATATAAGTAGTTTTGTAAAAAGTATTGCTGAAAATAGTTATTTATTTGATGATATAGAGCTAATTCATGAAAAAATTGATGAAATTTGGGGTAATATTGCTTGTCATTCCAGTATAAGAGCTGGTAGAACCCTAAGTTTGGAAGAGATGAATGCACTCTTACGGCAAATTGAGCAAACCTCTTTTTCAGAGCAATGCAATCATGGTAGACCAACATTCATCAAGCTCGAGATGAAGGACATAAGAAAAATATTTGAGAGATTATAATTAATTTCAGTAAGTTAGAATTTATCCTTTATTTCCTCCTCAGTTTTTTAGTATCACCTTTATCAAAGTTAGTTTATTATCCTATTCTCCCACCATTTGTAATGAATCTTCAGTAACTTGGAAGGATTTTAATCTATTCAAGACCATTGCATAATAGGCAGAAAGAAACATATATGATAGAATGAAAAGATAAGTACATACGAAAGAGGAGGCAAAATGTCATTTTTAGTAAGAGAAGCAGAAGAACGTATAGAGAAGAGTAAGT
>NZ_JAJBJD010000005.1 GCF_021811875.1 Candidatus Bandiella numerosa
AACTTACTCTTCTCTATACGTTCTTCTGCTTCTCTTACTAAAAATGACATTTTGCCTCCTCTTTCGTATGTACTTATCTTTTCATTCTATCATATATGTTTCTTTCTGCCTATTATGCAATGGTCTTAAAGTTATAAACCTCCACTATTTGTACAAAGTTCATAACATTTATAAGTTGACATTAACTGAATAAATATCTAGAATACCAGTCTTATTAATAATTTATATCTTAGGTCTATGCTTACCATAGATCTATAAGATCAATTGTTAGAGCTGACCTCTATATCAGACAGCATAGTGAAAATACTCAAATAATAATAATTATTAATAAAAAATAAAGGCGTTACATCGCTTATATAATTATTAATCGTATTTTATCTATGGACAATTTTAATTCTCTTAATATACCAGCTGATCTAAAAAATTCATTGACCAGAATGAATTTAATCATTCCAACTCCTATTCAAGCTAAAACTATACCTATAGTTTTAGAGGGTAAAGATATTATAGGATCAGCACAAACTGGAACAGGTAAAACTATTGCCTTCTTAATTCCGCTACTATCAAAAATTTTACAATCAAATAATGAGCAGGCATTAATATTAACGCCAACTAGGGAATTAGCAACGCAAATACAGACTGTGATAGAAAGCCTACTTCTTAAAATAAAAACTATTTCTTCAGTTTTATTGATTGGTGGGGCACCGATATTCAAACAAATTCAAAACCTCAAAAGAAGACCTAACATAATAGTAGGAACACCAGGCAGAGTAACTGATCATCTAATTCGCAAAAGCTTAAGTCTTAAGAATATAAGTATGCTGGTAATTGATGAATCAGATAGAATGTTAGATATGGGTTTTAGCATCCAATTGGATAAAATTTTAGAATTTTTACCTGCTGCAAGACAAACATTAATGTTTTCTGCTACTTTCTCACCAGAAATTTTAAAGTTATCAAAAAAATATCTTCAAGATCCTGAAAGAATAACAGTTGGCTCTCTAAATAAAATTACCCCAAAAATAAAGCAAGATATTAAGCATACAAATACTGCAACTAAATATGCTGACTTATCAAGTGAACTAGATGCTCGTGAAGGATCAATAATTGTATTTGTAAACACAAAAATTATTGCAGAGAGTCTAAGTAAAAAATTATTGCAAAATAATCACAGCGTATCAACAATTCATGGTGATGTTATACATAGAAAACGTGAAAGGGTAATTAAGAATTTTCGTGCAAAAAATTTCCGCATAATGATTGCAACAGATATTGCTTCAAGAGGATTGGATATTTCTCATGTTGAACATGTAATTAATTATGATTTACCAATGTCTCCTGAAGATTACATACATCGTATAGGAAGAACTGGAAGAGCTGATTCTGAAGGATCTGCTTTGAATTTAATCTTACCAAATGAGTTAGGTAAATGGAAAAGGATAGAGCGCTTACTCGACCCTAGCAAAAAATTCTCAGACGAGAAATTTGCAAAACCAAAAGCACATGACAACAATCGTTTTAAAAAGCCAAAATTTAAAAGATTCTATAGCAGAAAAAGCGCTTAATAAAACTAACACTGTTGCCATTGTTATAAAAAGGAATAAAAATTGAAGTAATAGAAAGATCGACTGTTTAGAAAATAAAATTGTTTTTACAAATAAATTTTTCAATCTAAAATCATCTTTCTACTTATCTATATTTATTTTTTGCTTTATCTTGGAGCACTTTCCCACATTAAAATAAAAATTCAGTGCAAAATTTATATTTTTAGTATAGTATGTAGTTGTTGTATTCAAAATTTTAATTTGTACATGATTGTACATAATTAATTGTAAATAATTTTTAAACTCGAGGTTTGATGAATAAAAAGCTTAAGCTTTGGCAGAAAGTTATAATAGGAATGGTCTTAGGAATACTTTTTGGTGTTTATGGAAAAGAATATGCTCAATATCTAAAACCATTTGGGGATGTTTTTCTCAACATGATTAAAATGGTTGTCGTGCCATTAATATTATTTTCCATATTAAATGGAGTAATTAGCGTTAGTGACGCTAGCACTTTTGGTAGATTGGGTACAAGAGCATTTTTAATGTACATGGTAACAACAGCATTCGCCGTCACAATCGGCTTAACTTTTGCAAATGTTTTTGAGCCAGGCGTAGGATTGACTATTGATCTAACTAATCCAATTGAGCATCAAAAAAGTGAAGATCTTAAAGATTTATTTATAGATATTATTCCCTCAAATCCCATAAAAGCTATGGCTGAAGGCAAAACCTTGCAGATTGTTGTTTTTGCTTTTTTTACTGGTTTTGCACTTATTTTAATTGGAGATAAAGGAAGGGAAGTTAAAAATTTTATATCTTCTTGCACACATTTAGTATTCAAAATGATTCAATTAGTTATTCAGCTTACTCCATATGGAGTGTTTGCGATAATGTCATGGGTAGTAGCTGATTTTGGAATTGGAATTATGTTTCATCTTGGAAAATTTATTCTTGTTGTAGTTGGAGCACTGTCTGTTCAATATGTCCTTTTTGGAATCATGCTATTACTCTTTGCAAGAATTAATCCACTGCCTTTCTATAAAAAAATGACCACTACTCAGGCCCTCGCCTTAGCAACATCTAGTAGTAAGGCAACTCTTCCAACAGCAATTTCAGAACTTAGAAATAAAGTTGGTGTATCAAAGGAATCAGCATCATTTATATTACCTCTTGGTGCAGCAGTAAATATGGACGCAACCGCAATATATTTAGGAATATGCGCAGTTTTTTTTGCTCAAATCTTTGGCATTAATCTTGATTTTAATCACTATATAATTCTAATTCTTACTGCGACTATTGGATCTATCGGTGCAGCTGGATTCCCTGGTGGCTCTATGGTTATGATGGGAATGGTATTATCATCGATAGGAATACCACTTGAAGGTATTGGTGTGATTTTAGGGATAGATAGGATTTTAGA
Organism: Candidatus Bandiella numerosa; assembly: GCF_021811875.1. Classification (GTDB taxonomy): domain Bacteria; phylum Pseudomonadota; class Alphaproteobacteria; order Rickettsiales; family Midichloriaceae; genus Aquirickettsia; species Aquirickettsia numerosa_A. The sequence continues at coordinate 2,968 of NZ_JAJBJD010000005.1, forward strand.
GATGCTTAGAACAATGATTAATATAACTGGAGACTGCACAGTGACATTGATAGTTGATAAAATGGAAGGGACTTTCAATCAAAAAACATACTACTCCAAAGATTTAAAATAACCACTCTCATGGATAACGATGTGTATTTCATGGGTAAGGCACTTAATATGGCAAAATCAGGAATTGGAAAAACTGCTTCCAATCCTTCTGTTGGATGCATAATTGTTAAGGACGATAAAATTATTTCTAGCGCAAGAACAGAAGATGGTGGCAGACCTCATGCCGAATCTTTAGCTATCGATAAATTACATGAGAAGGAATTAGCAAAAAGCACTATTTATATCACCTTAGAGCCATGTTGCAATGATAAAGAAAATGATGTTTCATGTATAAAAAAATAATTCAATCAAAATTTTCTAGAGTTGTAATTGGCGCAATTGATCCAAATCCGAAAATTAGTGGCACAAGCATAGAGATTTTAAAAAATAATAAAATTGAAACTACAGTAGGAATTTTAAAAAATGAATGTGAAGAAATTATAAAAGGGTTTAAAAAAAGAATGTTGCAAAATCGACCATACATTACATTAAAAATTGCAACAAGTTTAGACGGTAAAATTGCCTTAGCAAATGGTAAAAGTAAGTGGATTACAAGTGAAAAACTAAGAAAATTATCACATCAATTAAGATCGAAAAATGATGCAATATTAACAGGAATAGGTACTATTATTGCTGACAATCCACTTTTAACATGTAGATTATACAATGAACAACATAGCCCTATAAGAATCATACTGGATTCTGATTTAAGAATTTCAAAAAACTCTCAAATAGTACAAACTGCAAAGAGAATCAGAACTATAATTTTTACCTTACAAAATTCAAAAAATATATATGATGATATTAAAGTGATTACCGTCAAAAAATCAGATGCAGGTCTTAATCTTAATGATGTCCTAAATCATATTGCTGATTTAGGAATTAATAATTTACTCATTGAAGGCGGTCAAAAAATAAACACATCTTTTATAAAAGAAAATTTGATAGATAAAATAATCCTTTTTCAATCTAATAAATTCATTGGTGGTGATGGATTGAACGTTATAGGTAACTTAAATCTTCAAGAGTTAAATCAATGTTTTGAATTTGAAACAGAAATTATACGTGAAAATTGACAAAATAACTGTATCTGTAGCATTAAATAATGCTCAAAAAATACTTTGGGAAGTAGGAATTGAAACATATAAACTAGATGCAAAAATCTTATTATCCCACATATTAAATTTGGCTGATTCAGAAAATTTAATATTCCAATTAAATGAAAAAATATCACCAGATACGTATTCAAAATATATCAAGTTAGTTGAGCGAAGATTAAAATTTGAGCCTGTGGCGTATATTATAGGTAGTAAGTGCTTTTGGAAACAAAATTATACTATCAACAATAATGTCCTTATACCAAGACCTGAAACAGAACTAATTATTGAATTAATTTTAAAAAAATTAACAAATAAAATTGATGCAAAATTAAATATACTAGATTTGGGCACGGGCAGTGGATGCATCATATTATCATTACTTTCGGAATTAAAATTTTCAATTGGACTGGGAATTGACATCTCTGAAGAAGCTTTGAATATAGCCAGATTCAATGCCAAAAAATTTGATATGGATAGAAGAGTAAATTTTAAGATAAGCAATTGGTTTAGTGATATTGAAAATACTGATCAATTTGATATTATTATTTCAAACCCTCCATATATAACAATCGATGATTGGCAAAATTTAGAACCCAGCGTATTAAATTATGAACCAAAAAATGCATTAACTGACCATAATGATGGAGTAGAAAATTATAGAATTATAGCAAAAAATGCAAAAACATTTCTCAAAAAAGATGGAATTATAATTCTAGAAATGGGATTCAATCAAAGCAAAAAAATTAGAGAGATATTTAAAGCAAAAGGATATGAGATTGAAATTTTTAAGGATTTGCAAAGTATTGATCGTATTGCTATAATCAGAAACGGTTCATAAAATAGGTTTTAAATTTGAAATTAAAAGAATTGAAATATCATATTAAATCTTTCCTGTTGATAGATATATTAAAAGGTATGTTTTTAACTTTGACGTATTTGTTTAAAAGAAAGGTAACAATTAATTACCCCTTTGAAAAAGGATATTTAAGCCCTAGATTTAGGGGAGAACATGCATTAAGAAGATATTCTAATGGCGAAGAAAGATGCATTGCATGTAAACTATGTGAAGCAATTTGCCCAGCACAAGCTATAACTATAGAAGCAGAAGCAAGATCTGACAAAAGCAGAAGAACAACAAAATACGACATTGATATGACAAAATGTATTTATTGTGGGCTTTGTCAGGAAGCATGTCCAGTGGATGCAATTGTAGAAGGACCAAATTTTGAATATGCAACAGAAACTCACGCTGAACTATTATATGATAAAAACAAGTTGATAGACAATGGTGATAAATGGGAAGGTGCAATATCTAAAAACCTTTACAGTAATAAGTACTTTTCTTGATTAAAGTTTTTTCATTAATGAGCACACATGTTTAATGCCGGGCCATAATCCAGGGAAGAACTTTAATAATAATTTTGTATTTTCTTAATGTCATAGTCACTATTTTACTAGCATTTGGAGTTAATTTATTATATAAGTGGATTCAATAAACAAATTAAGTTATACGAAATTATGGCTGTACCTAAGCAAAAAACATCCAGATCAAAAAGAAATAGCAGAAGAGCGCATGATGGAATAAGTAAACTTTCCATTTCTTTCGATTCAGTTACTGGTGAACCAAAATTGCCTCACCATTTATCTTTAAAAGATGGTTATTACAACGGTAAACAAATGGTAAAGCCAAAAGGGAAAAATAAGGAAGCAGACAATAGCAATTCAGGAAGTAAAGAACCTAAAGTAATCAAGGAAAAAACTAAACAAATTATAACTGATAAGAAATCAGAATCTACTTCTGAAACTAAGGATAAATAATAAAATCAATTATGTCTAATAGGACTATTATTAGTATTGATGCTATGGGTGGAACTAATTCACCTGATGCCATCATAGAGGCTATAGATGGGTTTTTTAAGTCTCATGATGACGTAGTATTTTCACTATATGGCAAAAAATCTATTGTTTTGCCTAGAATCATTGATTACAACTTCCCAGAAAATAAATATAAATTAATTGACAGTGAAGTTGCAATTTCTGATGAAGATAAACCAACCACGGCATGGAGAAATGGTAAAAATTCTAGCATGAGAAAAGCTATAGAAGCAGTGAAAAACGGTGGTGCACACGCGGCAGTTTCATGTGGAAATACTGGCGCACTTATGCTAACATCTAAAATGGTTTTGGGTAGTCTTGAGCACATAAAAAGGCCAGCTATTACAGCGATATTTCCAAGTATAAATAATAACGGCACCGTGTTGCTTGATATGGGAGCAAATTTAGAATGTAATGAATCACATTTATTTCACTTTGCATTAATGGGAATCTGTTTTGCAAAAGTAATTTTAAAAATTGAAAATCCTAAGATAGGCATATTAAACGTTGGATCGGAAATTACTAAAGGTAGAGAGCTAGAACTCAAAACATATAAAATTCTCGAAAAATCTGGTTTAAATTTCCATGGATTTATAGAAGGACACGACGTGGTGAAAGGTAATATAGACGTACTGGTTACAGATGGATTTTCTGGTAATATATTCCTTAAGGCCTCAGAGGGAGCAGCAAGTACATGCATAGATTTAATACAGTCATCTATTATGAATGGTGGATTAATAACAAAGTTTGCTGGATTACTTTTAAAATCAAAAATAAAAGCATCTCTTAAAGTTATTGACCCAAACAAAAATAATGGGGCTATGCTTGTTGGATTAAAAGGAATTGTAATAAAAAGCCATGGCTCTGCAAGTGCAGATGGAATATACAATGCTATTAAAACAGCTTATACACTAGTGAAAAATAATATAAACGCTAAAATATCAGAAGAACTTGAGATGTTCGAAGAAAAAGGTACTGGATTAAATTTTGTTGATAAGATAAAGCAAACCTCAGCAAAAATATTAGGACTTAAGAATACATGATTTCTTCAAAAATAATTGGTGTTGGAAGTTATTTACCAGAAAAAATTTTAACTAATGCTGATCTAGAGCAAACATTAGATACTTCTGATGAATGGATACAAACTAGAACAGGTATAAAAAAAAGGCATATTGCAACAGAAGACCAAAAGACTTCCGACTTAGCAACATTAGCAGTAATTAATGCGTTGAAAAACGCAAATATTAATCCGAATGATTTAGATGCTTTAATATTAGCAACAACAACGCCAGATCTAGTTTTTCCAGCTACTGCTGTAAGAGTTCAAAATAACATAAAGATGAACAGAGGCTTTGCCTTTGACATACAAGCTGTATGCTCTGGCTTCTTGTATGCTCTTCAACTTGGTGATTCACTTATTAAATCTAATAAAGCAAGAAGAGTTGCAATAATTGGTGCAGAAACGATGTCCCGAATTATAGATTGGACCGATAGATCAACTTGCGTACTATTTGGTGATGGAGCTGGAGCAGTTATCTTAGAAAAAACTGATAGCAATGATTCCTATGGCATTATTGACATCGAATTATTTTCAGATGGAAGTCTTCAGGATATTCTGGCTGTTCATGGTGGCATTTCTTCTGGTAATTTAAATAAAAAAATTGAAATGAATGGTAGAGAAGTTTTTAGATATGCTGTTACTAAAATGCCAGAATCAATCAAGTCTCTTGTGAATAAAAACCAATTAAACTTAGAAGATTTAGATTGGATTTTGCTACATCAAGCAAATGAAAGAATAATAAATGCTGTTATGGATAAGCTTGGTATCAACATAGAAAAGTCAGTCTCAACAGTACCACATCATGCAAATACTTCAGCAGCATCAATACCTCTTGCCCTTGACCATTACATGTCTAGTGGAAGAATCAAATCAGGTAACTTAATAGCCCTTGCTGCTGTAGGTGGTGGGTTAACCTGGGGCTCCGCTCTGTTGAAAATTTAATTAAATATTTTCAGCAACAACTTCCTTCTTGATTTTTACAATCGAAACAACACAATTCCCATAATGCTTAACAGAAATCACTTCATGATTTACCAATGCAGATGGAGAAATTTCTCTTGGCGTTTCAATTATTAACAATGAATTCGGGTGCATAAAATTATTAACTGAATTTAGTATATCGATAATAATTGGCACATTATATGGAGGGTCTAAATATACAGCATCAAACAATATTTTCTCTGATATCTCTAAATTCAAAATATTAGACCTAATCACTCTCCAATTTGGAGCATCAACTTTTAAAGTTGCTAAATTGTGCTTTGTTATGGCTAAGCTTTCATAATTATTATCTAAGAAGTATACCTGCTTAAATCCTCTGGAAATCGCCTCAATGCCTATAGCTCCTGTACCACAACACAAATCTAAAAATGTGGATTCTTCAATTATCAAATCATGCTTTGCAAAATAATTATATATGATATTGAATACTGATTCTCTAATTTTGGAGGTAGTTGGTTTAATAGTGGGAGATGCACCTTTTACATTGCTAACAATCTTCTTATTTTTATACTTTCCCGCAATCACTCTCATAATTATTAACTATTCACTTGCTCCTAATTTTTTCAATATTTTGTAAATGCTGTTTATAGCTACTGGCAAATATATGCTTACCAGAACCATCAGCTACGAAATATATATCATTTGTCTGAACTGAATGAAGTACAGCTAATATTGAAGATTTACCAGGGTTGCATATTGGCGTTGGAGGTAGTCCAGCATATAAATAAGTATTATATGGAGAATCAAATTTTAAATCAGCATATGTCACTTTTCTACTAAAATTACCCTTTTTTGAGATGCCATATATAACTGTTGGATCAGCTTGTAAAGGAATTTTCCTCTTTAACCTATTTAAATAAACGCCTGCAATATATGGTTTTTCCTCATCTAACTTCGCTTCTTTCTCAACTATTGAAGCTAAAGTTAATGCATCAAATGAACTACTTAGCTCTTCTGTATTTGCAACATCCCTTTTCTCCCATTCTTCTGAAATTATACTTTTCATTTTCAAATTCATTGTATTTAATAATTCACTTATCTTTGTGTTATATAAATAATTATAGGTATTAGGGTAAAATTCCCCTTCTTTGTATTTGTTAAGTTCAGCCTCATCATTAATAACACCATGTTGATTTTTTAAAATTTCAAAAATTTGAAAATTTGTCAATCCTTCTGGAATGGTAAATTGATGAGTTACTACTTTACCATTTGATATTTTATCAAATGTCTCTACGAGGTTTGCACCTTTTGGAATTTCATACTCACCAGCAACAATCCTTTTTCCAAATAATCCAAAACTTCTAGCATACGAAATAAAAAACAATTTATTCCGTATAATCCCAGCTTCTAAAAGAATGCTAGAAGTGCATTTGATTGAGCAAGATTTCGGAATTATTATGACTTTATCCTCTATATTTTTTTGACTAAAAAGATGTACGTATATGAATGATGCAATAAAAACTTTAAACAATATAGCCAATACTACTGATAAATATATTTTTCTAGAAATTTTTATCATTTATTATCCCATTATTTTTTTTAAAAAACTTTTTCTATGATATGGCGTGATACCGAATTTTTTAATTGCATCAATGTGTTCTTTAGTGCCATATCCTTTATTTTGTCTCCATAGATAATGTGGATAATCTTGATCTAATTTATCCATAAACCTATCCCTGGTGACTTTAGCAAATATTGATGCCGTTGCTATTGATAGTGACTTACTATCTCCACCTACTATAGTACTTATATTATCCATTGATTTATCAGGACTAATATTACCATCTACAAAAACATAATCAAAATTATGCTCTATATTATTTATTACCCTTCTCATTGCAAGTAACGAAGCTTGCAAGATATTCATCTCCTCTATTTCTTCTACACTGCTAGATTCAATCAAATAATGGCAATGTTCCTTCAAATAGGTAAAAATCTTTTCTCTTTTGCTAGGAGTAAGTTTTTTTGAATCATTTATCTGTAAAGTATCAATATTATCATTTAAAATGACCCCTGCAACAACTACAGGTCCAGCAATACAACCCCTACCAACTTCGTCTATACCAAGTACTATACCTCCTATTTTTTTTTCATATGAAAAATCTGGTTTTGAAGATATATTATTTTGCATAAATATCTCTAATTAGCAGGATTAACAATTTTTAATATCTTGTTTGAAATCTTTTCCACAGTTAATTGAAAATATTTGTATAGATCATCTATTGGAGCAGACTTACCAAAATTATCTATTCCAAAAAATGCCCCATGTGGACCAATAATTTTAGACCATGATTGCTCACTACCAGCTTCTATTGCAACTTTCAAAGTATTATTGCAAAGGATAGCCATCTGATATTCAAGAGTCTGCTGCCAAAATAATTCTTGGCAAGGCACAGAAATAACCTTACTTCCAATGCCATTTTTCTCCAAATTTTTCGCTACATCTAAAGCAATAGATAGTTCTGAACCACTAGCAAAAATAGATATAGAATGCGCTTCCTTTGACTGATATAGAATATAAACTCCAAATGAGACTAAATTTTTAGTATTATTAACATTAATGTTATTCCTCAACTGAGGTAAATTTTGTCTACTTAGGCATAATGCTGCAGGAGTGCTTGTTTCCTTCAATATCAACTCCCAGCATTCAGTTGTTTCTATTGCATCAGCTGGTCTGTATACATTTAAATTTGGTATCACCCTCAAAGCAGATAGATGCTCGATGGGTTGATGAGTTGGCCCATCTTCTCCAACTCCAATTGAATCATGCGTAAATATCAACACAACAGGCAATTTCATTAAAGCTGCCAATCTGATAGATGGTCGGCAATAATCTGAAAATACTAAAAAAGTACCACCATATACTATGTATTCACTGTGTATATTTATACCATTCATTATTGCAACCATTGCATGCTCTCTAACTCCATAATGGATATAATTACCAGAATAATCACTTTTAGAGAAAATTTTTTGATTAGCAGATTTTGTTCCATTTGAACCTGATAAATCAGCTGAGCCTCCAATGCATGCTTCGGTATTTGAGCAAATTATATCTATAATTTTATTTGAACTTTTTCTAGTTGCTTCAGAATTATTAAAAGTGATTAATTCCTTCTTATATTTATGTATCTGATCTAAAAGATGGTCTAAATTTTTATTTTTAGCCTGATTGTCTAAATATGCTTTTTTATGGGCCTTTTCCCAATGCGAATAATCAGATAAATTTCTTTTATAAAAATCTCTCCATATTTTTAAAATTGGAGCGGGAATTGTGAATTTATCATGTTGCCAATTAAATTTCTTTTTAATTAAATCAATTTCTTTATCGCCCAAACATTTACCGTGTGATTCTTCCGAATTTTCAAAACTAGGTGATCCATAGCCAATTTTTGTCCGACAAGCAATAAACATTGGCTTGTCACTTTTTTGCGCAGAATTTAAAGCTTTCCATATTGTATTTGGATCATGCCCATCTATTGAAATTACATTCCAATTATAAGAAGAAACTCTAGAAAGCGTCATATCTGAGGTTGTAAGAGAAGTTGGGCCATCAATTGAGATTTTATTATCATCAAATAAAATCACCAAATTGTTTAATCCCAAATGGCCAGCAAGAGACATTGCTTCATGAGAAATACCCTCCATCAAACAACCATCTCCTACTACTACATATATTTTATGATCTATTACATCCCCTAAAGAAGCATGCATTTTTTTTTCTGAGATTGCCATTCCCACTGCATTTGCCAATCCCTGTCCTAAAGGCCCTGTAGTAGTTTCAATGCCTAATTCAGGATCAAATTCTGGATGCCCAGGAGTTATAGAGCCAAGTTGTCTAAATTTCTTTAAATCAGAAAGTTTATATTTTTCGTAACCTGTTAAAAATAACAAACTATAAAGCAAAGCCGACCCATGACCTGCTGACAATATAAATCTATCTCTATTCGGCCATGTTGGATCATGTGGATTAAATCGCAGAAAATATTGAAATAAAATTGTGGCAACATCCGCAAAGCCCATTGGCATTCCTGGATGGCCAGATTTAGCTTCTTCTACCATTTCAATTGAGAGAATTCTGAGCGCTGTTGTCAGTTGATTATGCAAATCTTGCTGGATAATATTTTTTTCCATTAATAGTTAAATTTAAAAATATAATTTTATACAGTTAATTATTGGTGCGCTAATATTAACTATTTGCATTTTAGATAAATATAGTTGTTTGTAATCTGTTTGTACACTATTTGATATACTGAATTTATCAATTTTTGACAAAATTTTATTTAAATTAGGACTTTCTGCCTCCAGTAAATTATGAGTAGCAATTACTTCAATACTTTTTGCGCCTGAGGATTTTAAAACATCTATTGCATTTATTATAGTTTGACCACTTCCAATAATATCATCAACTAGTATGCAATGCTTATTTTTTACATTACCCATTATACCATTCATCATTACATCATTCTTTTCATCTCTTTGTTTATATATTACTGCAAGAGGAGCATTTAAAAATTTGCTAATACTTGTACTTCTAATTTTTCCACCTATATCTGGGGATACTATTATAGCATCTGCTCCATCGTAATTATTGAAATTTAACTCAAATAACTCAAGCATAGTAATATTTTTAACAGGAATCCTGAAAAACCCTTCTATTTGGCTTGAGTGCAAATCTATAGTAATCAATGTATCTATGCCTGCTGCCTCAAGCAACGAAGCTATGCATGAAGCAGAGATGAAATCCTGATCATTCTTTTTATGGTCCATCCTACTATATGCAAAATATGGGATAATTGCATGAACTCGCTTTGCACCCCTTTTCTTTGAGGCATTTATTAAAAATAACAACTGTAGCAAATTTTCATTAATATTTGGAAATAATTCATGAGTGATTAACACATCTTTTTGGTATAAATCGTCATTTATTTTTATATTTAATTCTTCATCAGAAAATTTATCAATTACACGATTGACAATTGTTAAACCAATTTGATTTGATATTTGTTTAGCTAATTTTAACGTATTATTGCAATGTAATATATTCATAGTCATTTTTATAATCTTTTAAAAACTTATTTAATTTTAACGGGTGGAGAAATAATGTTGAAACTGAAAAATGTTCAGCTCCTTGTTGTTGATACATCCTTAAATCCTCAATTGATTGTATCCCACCTCCTCCAATAATTTTTATCGAATCTCCAAATTTAGATTTAGCTTTTTGTATTAATTTTAAATACATTTCTTGAATTAATTTTCCTGAAAGCCCTCCTTTTTTAGTTGGGAAAGAATTAAAAAGGTGAAAATACTGTACTCCAGACTGAATGTAATAATCAATCATATCTAAATATGTTTTAGAAGGTGGTATCTTAATTATAATCTCCAAATCAAGATTACTTAAAAGATTAACCTCATTATTGGTCATAAAATTTATCTTTGCATTAGGACAGCTGATATTCACTTCTATGGCTTTAATATTAAGTTTTTGATTATTTATATAATCCCCTAATTTAACTAAAAAAACAGATATATCTTCTTTATCCATCAAAGCAATAGAAAGTATTTTACCTTCTACTTTAGACAAATTTAAATTTTCAATACCAGGATTCCTTAACCCTATAGAATTTATCCACCCAACCTTTCCATTTTTACAAACTGGTCTTAGTGTTTTTAAATATCTATTATAAATACCAATTCTTTTTTGTGCTGTGTAAGTTCCACAAACAGAGGTTGCATAACTTAGGTTAATAATATTTCCAAACGGAGGAGAAATTATCAAAGAATTAAACATCTATTTAAAGAACTCATGCATTTTAAATACAGGCTGAATCCAATCTAGTGAATCTCCTCTTGCATATACTACAGCTCCAATAATTTTATCATAATTTTGATTTTGAAATTTTAGCTTTGCCTCCTCCATGGAGCCTCCAGTTGTTAATACATCATCAACAATTAACAAATTATTATTGTCATTTGAACAATATTCTTTTAATGCCTTTTCAAAAGGTATGCCGCCTCTTGGCACGCCATAAACATCTTTGAATTTGATTTTATTTGATACAATTTTTGCAAGAGTTTCATAATCTTCCTTAGTAATTGCATCGCATTCAATTTTAAAATAAGAAACTCCACCTGAATGAAGCGTAAATTTTTTATATTGAAACAAATTGGTCATAATACTCCTTTGCAATTTTATTTGGTTCGTTTGAATTATATATTGGTCTTCCCACAATTATATAATTAGTATTCAATTTTTTCGCTGTTAGTGCATCAACAGTAGCTGAATGGTCATTATCGTCATAATCATTTCTTATACCAGGAGTTGCAAGATTAATTTCATCTTTAAAATTTTCTCTAAACTCTTTAATCAAAAATGGAGGGCAAATAAAATTATGACCTCCAAGTTTAATTATTTGCTCCACCCTTTTTATTATCGCTAATTTATCAAAATTTAGTGTGTCACTGGATAAATGCATAACGAAATATGGTTTACAAGAATGTTCCAATGACATTTTTATTGTTTCATCCTGGCATGCCGATGAAATTGTAAAAATTTGCAAATTGTTTATGCTCCTTGCATACCCTAATATCGCCTCTTTTACCGTTGAAGTAATATCAAAAAACTTCAAATCAAGCATGATAGGCACACCAAACGTTTTCAGTTGCTTGATATCAAAATTTGAAATAGCTATATGCCCAATTTTGATAAAACTTAAATATTGACGAGTTTGATTAATTACTTCATTTGCTTTGGTTAGATTTTTAATATCAAGTGATAAAATTAAAGACATAACTGACAGATTATATAATGTTATGAATTTCCAAGGCTCTTATCAATCTTGTCATCCCAATTCCTCCTCCAAATCTAGGAAAGAATTTTAAATTTAAGAAGCTATCTAGTTCGTATTTTATTCTTTCTTCACCAAATTTTGCATATAATAATTTTGCATATTCACCATTACTGATGGTATGGAATTTTTCATACATATCTTCTGGATCAGTTGATCTCTCAGCACTTCCTATAGTTTCCTGCCCTTCAATGATAACATCTATTTTGTTGGCGATATCTCCAACCATTTGCATATTCCAAAAAGGACTTGTAGAAAGTGGGAAATTCGTAAGTAAAATTGCAGGACCAAATTCTTTTAGCATTTGAGCTTCATGCTCGTTTTCGATTATATTTGTTCCATATTTTTTTGCCATATCTAGGTATTTTTTTTCAGGAATTTTATCAATATCTTGAATTCCTAAAAAAGCTATCAACTCTCTTTCCATCTTTTTTAAATCTTCAAAATTGCCATGAGATTCAAATTCAAACATTGGAAAAATTGTTTTATGCCTGCCAGGTATCGGATTTGGTTCATTCCTATATGAGGTTGATAAACAAAAATAACCAGCCACATCTGGCTTGCTAAGCAATTCATACTCTAACCACATTTGACCAGTTTGTGGCAATGGCCAATCTTGTCCTTGATAATGAAAAGTTTGGATTGTTTTTGGGTCCTCACACGCTGCAAGGATACTCAATCTACTTTGAGTATGAGTCTCGATATAATTTTTGCCCAAAAAAAAAGACCTTAATAAATTTAAGGTCTTTTGGAAGCTTGAAGCCGATACTACCAGATCAGCTCGATCATAGAAGCTCAAGGGCGTTAATATATTTGCTATCATTTATTACCTTTTTTTATTTTTTACCTAACGAGCGATTATATAGATCTAAATCTATTCGTCAACTGGTAATACAAAAGACCATTGCATAATAGGCAGAAAGAAACATATATGATAGAATGAAAAGATAAGTACATACGAAAGAGGAGGCAAAATGTCATTTTTAGTAAGAGAAGCAGAAGAACGTATAGAGAAGAGTAAGTTAGTGCGAATAGCAGGAGTGATTAATTGGAAGAGAGTGGGGTCAATCGAGTAGAGAGGCGCATTGCAGCACCTCCCTCTCACACCACCGTACAAGCGATGTCGCATAGGGCGGTTTCAGATTTGTGTTTACCAAAAGCAGAGTACATAGAGAAGAGATTAATCTTCTCAA
>NZ_JAJBJD010000197.1 GCF_021811875.1 Candidatus Bandiella numerosa
CTGTAATAATTACTTTCTCTGCATTTGCAACATATTATTTCTGACATATACTAACCTTATTTGTGTTATTGTGCATATCATATCAGCTTTCTCAATTGTATGCTATATTTGTTTAGCAATGCCCATTTTTTTGCAAATATAATAGCTTTCTCTATTAGCTTCATGTTAAGTTTTCTGTTTTCCTCTTTGCTTATAATTTCCAATTTGTTAAGTAGCGCTTCTGAATATTCACATTTACTTTTATATGGTTCATATTCATCTCCCAAATTTTCATATTCATACTCTTCTTCCCTCATCGCTGTGTCTTCATGTGGAAAATCCTCATTCGGGTAATTGTGGTAGCATCCTTTTTTAATTTCTAGCTTTTTGAGATAAGAAAGCGCCCATAAAAAACCAACTATGCACGGTATAAAGAAAACTAATATAGCATAATGCCCCATGTATTTTGAAAGAGGTGGTAATACAAAAGCAGGTACACCATATCCTAAAGCCGTTGCAACACCGAACACAACAGCCACAATAGTGAAGCGCTTTTCAATTGGAAAATGCTTTATCCACATTGCTTCATTATAAAATGAGCCTATAAATGCATATATTAAAAATTGTAAACATATTATTAAATAAAAATTCTTTGCATTTTCAAGGCAATATGGAACAAAAGGTATGATAATAAGTGTTAGAATTAAATTAAATTTTAAAACTCTTATAGGGTGATACTTTTTCATAAAAAATATCATGATAATAGTTGATAAAGGGACAAGAAAAGCAAGCTTTAAGTTGTGATTTATAACATCCTCAGGACTAATCCCAAGAGACGTTTTCATAAATCCTCCAATATATATGTACGAAATATAAAAAGTAACTGGCATAGTTACCACTCCAAAAAACATTGCAAGAACAGCTTTTTTATCATACTTTGCATTTTTGTTTGGCGTATAAATCCTGCTTCCACTCAGTTCTTCTTTTAACTTCATCCTTCTTTTATAATCCACAAAATCAGGTGTTTCTCTGAGCTTTATTCTTGCAAAAACTCCAATCACTGCAATTACTGCACCTATCCAGAATGCCACTCTCCAATTGAAATCCGCAAATAATGCAAATGAAGCAATAATTAAAGCAAACAGACTACCAAGACGTGCAGCAAAATCAATAATACCGCTTGCCACATACCTATTGGGAGTTTTTAAAAATTCATTCATATATATTAAGGCTCCCACAATTTCACCCAAGGATGAAAAACCTTGCACCATCCTACATGGCATTGCTAAACAAATATAGCATACAATTGAGAAAGCTGATATGATATGCACAATAACACAAATAAGGTTAGTATATGTCAGAAATAATATGTTGCAAATGCAGAGAAAGTAATTATTACAGAT
>NZ_JAJBJD010000231.1 GCF_021811875.1 Candidatus Bandiella numerosa
GGCAAAAGTACCATCGGCGTACTGGTGGACAAGCGCCTTGGTATGGGATTCATTGACACCGATCTGCTGATTCAGGAGCAGGCCGGACGTACCCTGCAGGAGATTGTTGATCAGGACGGCTATGTGGCGTTGCGTCTGATCGAGGAGCAGGTGTTGCTGGCGCTGGACATTCAGAATCAGGTGATCAGTACCGGGGGTAGTGCAGTGTACAGTGATGCTGCAATGCAGCACTTGAAGCGTAACGGTACTGTGGTGTTCCTGGACATTTCACTGGAGACGGTGATTCACCGCATTGGCGATTACAGCCTTCGGGGGATTTCACGGCGGCCGGATCAGTCTCTGGCAGAGTTGTTCGAGGAGCGTTTCGCGCTTTATTCCCGC
>NZ_JAJBJD010000232.1 GCF_021811875.1 Candidatus Bandiella numerosa
ACCAGGCGCACCTTTATTGCGTTTTACAGCTCTAAAGGCACTTTTGAGATTAGTAGTATGAACTACTTTCTCAATCAAGTCTTTCGCAAGGTCATGGGTTATTTTAAATGCTGAAGTCACTTTATGCTCCTTGAGATCAACAGCTTCGGTACTGCCGTCACTGTTTGATACATGGTCGATATAAATACCATTTGCTGCCATATGCCTCCAAAATTAAAACTCCAGTACCTAACAAATCGGCATTGCTAAACAAATATAGCATACAATTGAGAAAGCTGATATGATATGCACAATAACACAAATAAGGTTAGTATATGTCAGAAATAATATGTTGCAAATGCAGAGAAAGTAATTATTACAGATCT
>NZ_JAJBJD010000233.1 GCF_021811875.1 Candidatus Bandiella numerosa
CAGTCCCTTGAATAATTTAATAGGGTCATATCCTTGTGGCCCATATCCAGACCTCCCTAAATCTCCCATCTTGTGCGCCGTGCATGATGTAAGAGTAGAGGGTTCAAGTCCCTCATGGGCTGATATACCTGACTTCATGCACTTTGAGAGAAGTGTATAGAGGTAGGTGAGGAAAAAGGAGGAGAAAATTTTAAAGTCGCTGAGTAGTGCCTAAGCTAAATATTAGTTGACATTATATTATGTGCGCCGTGCATGATGTAAGAGTAGAGGGTTCAAGTCCCTCATGGGCTGATATAGAGCTGTCCATTAGCTGAGGCAAGGTTAACTTCGTGAGGAGTTGGCGGAAGGAAGCTGACGGCAAAGT
>NZ_JAJBJD010000234.1 GCF_021811875.1 Candidatus Bandiella numerosa
ACTGGAGTTTTAATTTTGGAGGCATATGGCAGCAAATGATATTTATATCGACCATGTATCAAACAGTGACGGCAGTACCGAAGCTGTTGATCTCAAGGTGCATAAAGTGACTTCAGCATTTAAAATACCCCATGACCTTGCGAAAGACTTGATTGAGAAAGTAGTTCATACTACTAATCTCAAAAGTGCCTTTAGAGGGCACCGTCAAGTTAATGGGAATATGGCCGCAACACAACCCTGACCCTTAAATTTTAGGCAGCAGCTATCTCTTGGATAGCTTCATCCCAAATAAATTTAGCTTTTTGAAAATTCTCTCTTTGGATATTAGCTGCATTAGTATATCT
>NZ_JAJBJD010000235.1 GCF_021811875.1 Candidatus Bandiella numerosa
ATAATCGCGTAGAAAATGCACATCAACCAACACGAAGAAAGGAGAAATGTCTGATAAAGTTCAAATCACCCTGGGGATTGCAACAAACTCTGTCATTAATGGGGAAAGTAAGAAATATATTCGCAGTTGATATAGGAAGATATACTAATGCAGCTAATATCCAAAGAGAGAATTTTCAAAAAGCTAAATTTATTTGGGATGAAGCTATCCAAGAGATAGCTGCTGCCTAAAATTTAAGGGTCAGGGTTGTGTTGCGGCCATATTTCCATTAACTTGACGG
>NZ_JAJBJD010000236.1 GCF_021811875.1 Candidatus Bandiella numerosa
TTAGTAGTATGAACTACTTTCTCAATCAAGTCTTTCGCAAGGTCATGGGGTATTTTAAATGCTGAAGTCACTTTATGCACCTTGAGATCAACAGCTTCGGTACTGCCGTCACTGTTTGATACATGGTTGATATAAATATCATTTGCTGCCGAAGAGATTAATCTTCTCAAAGTAGCTCAGATCGAGAGCCTGGTGAGCAGCATGGGAAAGAGATTTTCTCCACCAACCAGATCTAGAGCAGGCGAGAGACCAGCTAGAACGCTGAGACACGCCATGT
>NZ_JAJBJD010000237.1 GCF_021811875.1 Candidatus Bandiella numerosa
CTGCTATTCGCACTAACTTACTCTTCTCTATACGTTCTTCTGCTTCTCTTACTAAAAATGACATTTTGCCTCCTCTTTCGTATGTACTTATCTTTTCATTCTATCATATATGTTTCTTTCTGCCTATATGCAATGGTCTTTCTGATTAAATCTATGATATTGCCATATCGCCTGTCCTATTATCATCATTGGATATCTATGTCTGTTTGGTGTGCCCTTCATCTTTTTTGATATTTATTTTTTTAAATCCTACAATTTTATAATCTT
>NZ_JAJBJD010000238.1 GCF_021811875.1 Candidatus Bandiella numerosa
TACAGTCGTCAGCATACCTCACAAATGAGTGTTTGCGCAAGTGAAGTTCTCTATCTAGTTCATGAAGTAAAATGTTACTAAGAAGTGGTGAGAGCGGCCCACCTTGTGGCGTTCCTATGTCTCTCTTGCTTGACTCACCATTTGTGCGCCGTGCATGATGTAAGAGTAGAGGGTTCAAGTCCCTCATGGGCTGATATAGAGCTGTCCATTAGCTGAGGCAAGGTTAACTTCGTGAGGAGTTGGCGGAAGGAAGCTGACGGCAAAGTA
>NZ_JAJBJD010000239.1 GCF_021811875.1 Candidatus Bandiella numerosa
TTTGCCGTCAGCTTCCTTCCGCCAACTCCTCACGAAGTTAACCTTGCCTCAGCTAATGGACAGCTCTATATCAGCCCATGAGGGACTTGAACCCTCTACTCTTACATCATGCACGGCGCACAAAAAAGCTATTTTGTATACAAAGGCTTTATTCTTGTAGATCAGGAAGATGGCTATATAGAGCATGTTCATGTTACTCCTGCAAATCTTTCTGAAGTAAATGAACTAAAAAACATTATAGAAAATCGCCATGACCATAGGATT
>NZ_JAJBJD010000240.1 GCF_021811875.1 Candidatus Bandiella numerosa
ACCCTACTCTACTGCCTACATAAACACAATATTGCCTTCCTTTGCAATCTTCAAAAACAGCTGCAAATAGGTCATGATTTTTTGTTTTGCATACTTCTTCCTTTGTCATGACTGTTGCTTCTATAAATTCAAAGGGATCAATTGGGCTACGAACTATACCTGGTAGGCTTAGTCTATCATACGGTTCAGGAAAATAGGCGACAAAATGATTATGATTTACAGCATTAGAAAGTGGTGTAGAGATGATAAATAATATAGCTG
>NZ_JAJBJD010000241.1 GCF_021811875.1 Candidatus Bandiella numerosa
TAAGCGGATTAGAGAGGGTGCCAGATCATACGACATTTTGCAGATTTCGAAATATAATGACTAAGCTGAAGATATGGGATGTGTTGCTGAAAGAGGTGAACGAGCAGTTGACAGAACACGGCCTAAAAGTAGAGAAGTCGCAAGGAGCAATAGTTGATGCTACGATAATAGAATCAGCCGCCCGCCCTAAAAAGATGTTAAAGGCAGTAGAGGTTGATAGAGAAGAAGGTAGTTGTCCTGTTTTTGAGGTTGAGG
>NZ_JAJBJD010000242.1 GCF_021811875.1 Candidatus Bandiella numerosa
GTAGAGCCATCTGCCAATAAAGTAAATCCTAGGAATTTACGGCTTTGTACAGAACTAGCAGCACTTTTAGTAAGATTGACTTTAAGTTTCAACTTACCATTGAGGAACTTCGTTATTGAGATAAGCAATCTTTGAGCAGCAGGCTTAGAACTAACATAAATGTTACAGTCGTCAGCATACCTCACAAATGAGTGTTTGCGCAAGTGAAGTTCTCTATCTAGTTCATGAAGTAAAATGTTACTAAGAAGTGGTGAG
>NZ_JAJBJD010000243.1 GCF_021811875.1 Candidatus Bandiella numerosa
ACCAGGCGCACCTTTATTGCGTTTTACAGCTCTAAAGGCACTTTTGAGATTAGTAGTATGAACTACTTTCTCAATCAAGTCTTTCGCAAGGTCATGGGGTATTTTAAATGCTGAAGTCACTTTATGCACCTTGAGATCAACAGCTTCGGTACTGCCGTCACTGTTTGATACATGGTCGATATAAATATCATTTGCTGCCATATGCCTCCAAAATTAAAACTCCAGTACCTAACAAATCTAATTCAGGCCTTCCCT
>NZ_JAJBJD010000244.1 GCF_021811875.1 Candidatus Bandiella numerosa
GAGACGCATAGCCCTTGTCTCCATAAATCCTATGGTCATGGCGATTTTCTATAATGTTTTTTAGTTCATTTACTTCAGAAAGATTTGCAGGAGTAACATGAACATGCTCTATATAGCCATCTTCCTGATCTACAAGAATAAAGCCTTTGTATCCAAAATAGCTTTTTTTACCTTTCTTAAGCCACCTAGCATCTGGATCTTGAGACAATATTTCTGATCCCTCAACCTCAAAAACAGGACAACTACCTTCTTCTC
>NZ_JAJBJD010000245.1 GCF_021811875.1 Candidatus Bandiella numerosa
TTTGCAGATTTCGAAATATAATGACTAAGCTGAAGATATGGGATGTGTTGCTGAAAGAGGTGAACGAGCAGTTGACAGAACACGGCCTAAAGGTAGAGAAGTCGCAAGGAGCAATAGTTGATGCTACGATAATAGAATCAGCCGCCCGCCCTAAAAAGATGTTAAAGGCAGTAGAGGTTGATAGAGAAGAAGGTAGTTGTCCTGTTTTTGAGGTTGAGGGATCAGAAATATTGTCTCAAGATCCAGATGCTAGGT
>NZ_JAJBJD010000246.1 GCF_021811875.1 Candidatus Bandiella numerosa
CAATATTCCCTAAGAAAAAGAAGAATATTTCTATAGGAAATAAATCACATAAAATATACCCATACCTTCTTGAGCCTTATTGGAAATCATCGAATGGCAATAGATCCGTATACGTACCTAGATCTAATGAGGTATGGAGTGGAGATATAACCTATGTTCGGACACCAAATGGTTTTATGTATATGGCAGCAATTATTGATTGGCACAGCAAAGCTATTCTAAGCTATAAGCTTTCAAATTGCATGGATTCTAGCT
>NZ_JAJBJD010000247.1 GCF_021811875.1 Candidatus Bandiella numerosa
CAATATTCCCTAAGAAAAAGAAGAATATTTCTATAGGAAATAAATCACATAAAATATACCCATACCTTCTTGAGCCTTATTGGAAATCATCGAATGGCAATAGATCCGTATACGTACCTAGATCTAACGAGGTATGGAGTGGAGATATAACCTATGTTCGGACACCAAATGGTTTTATGTATATGGCAGCAATTATTGATTGGCACAGCAAAGCTATTCTAAGCTATAAGCTTTCAAATTGCATGGATTCTAGCT
>NZ_JAJBJD010000248.1 GCF_021811875.1 Candidatus Bandiella numerosa
CATAGCCTATCGGAAGCCCTTCTTTCGTTACTAATAATACTAAAAGCACTTGCGTTTGATTAAATTTCATATCTTTGCTGTATCCCTTTTCTCTGAACCCATCTTCTGTGAATGATTCAAAGTATAGCGTTGTTGCATCATAGAAGATTGCATCTACTTCTTGGTTCAGTAAATTTTGTGCATTTTTGAATGCTATCTCCTGTATGTTATCGATAACCTTATCATCTAACTTATCCATCATTCTGTAAACTGAAT
>NZ_JAJBJD010000249.1 GCF_021811875.1 Candidatus Bandiella numerosa
GTTCTCTATCTAGTTCATGAAGTAAAATGTTACTAAGAAGTGGTGAGAGCGGCCCACCTTGTGGCGTTCCTATGTCTCTCTTACTTGACTCACCATTTTGCATCATGCCAGCATTCAAGAACGACCTGATGAGTTTTAGCAGTTTCTTATCAGATATGGAGCGGGCAATCATAGACATTAAAATATCATGATTGACGTTATCAAAGAAAGCTTCTAGGTCAATATCCACTACCCAAGATTTGCCAGATTTCACAT
>NZ_JAJBJD010000250.1 GCF_021811875.1 Candidatus Bandiella numerosa
CGAGAGACCAGCTAGAACGCTGAGACACGCCATGTGCCACAAGAAAAGTTTTGATGGAGTATTTCCTCTTGCGTTGTTTTATTCTGTAGGAGCGCAGACGCCTGCGAATCCACCCATCCAGATGTTTCATAGGCTTAGGAAAATCAGCCACTTTAAAGTAGTGGAACCAACCTCTAGAAGCCTGATTAAGTTCTCTAACCACAGTATCAAATTTCACACCTCTGCTTCTTTTAGTAATAAGGCGAACCTTATCTT
>NZ_JAJBJD010000251.1 GCF_021811875.1 Candidatus Bandiella numerosa
ACAGGACAACTACCTTCTTCTCTATCAACCTCTACTGCCTTTAACATCTTTTTAGGGCGGGCGGCTGATTCTATTATCGTAGCATCAACTATTGCTCCTTGCGACTTCTCTACCTTTAGGCCGTGTTCTGTCAACTGCTCGTTCACCTCTTTCAGCAACACATCCCATATCTTCAGCTTAGTCATTATATTTCGAAATCTGCAAAATGTCGTATGATCTGGCACCCTCTCTAATCCGCTTATTATCATAAAATCT
>NZ_JAJBJD010000252.1 GCF_021811875.1 Candidatus Bandiella numerosa
ATATGCACAATACACAGTTGTACTGTTGTATCTGGGAAGATACTATTTATCGCTTCTGTAAAACCTTTAAGACCATCTACGCACGCTACATATATTTTTTCTACCCCTCTATTTTTTAGTTCTGTCATTACTTGCATCCAAAATTTAGCTCCCTCGTTTTTGCTTATCCAGATACCCAATAACTCCTTTTTACCTTCCATATTTACTCCTATAGCCAAGTACACTGCTTTATTTATTATAGTATGATTATCTCTT
>NZ_JAJBJD010000253.1 GCF_021811875.1 Candidatus Bandiella numerosa
CTGCTATATGCTTAGGTATAGCTGTATTACTGTTTGCAGCTTTCTTATATGAATCTGCCTTAAACACCGCGGCTAGCAATGCTTCAAAGCTTCTTTTTTCTCTATCTTTATCTTTTACATGCCCTCCCATGCCCTCCATCCACATACATATACAAATCATCTGCATCACCCTTGCTCTCTACTACTTCTTCTGATTTAATCTTGCTTAAAATGCCTCCTATCATATTTGTGCACTCTGCTATTTTTACATGGTT
>NZ_JAJBJD010000254.1 GCF_021811875.1 Candidatus Bandiella numerosa
CATTGGATATCTATGTCTGTTTGGTGTGCCCTTCATCTTTTTTGATATTTATTTTTTTAAATCCTACAATTTTATAATCTTTTATTCAATATCAGAATTTTATTCTATTTTTAACTTGACTGTGCCCCTTTAACATCTTTTTAGGGCGGGCGGCTGATTCTATTATCGTAGCATCAACTATTGCTCCTTGCGACTTCTCTACCTTTAGGCCGTGTTCTGTCAACTGCTCGTTCACCTCTTTCAGCAACACATC
>NZ_JAJBJD010000255.1 GCF_021811875.1 Candidatus Bandiella numerosa
AAAAACGTAGCGCAAATAACCATGTAAAAATAGCAGAGTGCACAAATATGATAGGAGGCATTTTAAGCAAGATTAAATCAGAAGAAGTAGTAGAGAGCAAGGGTGATGCAGATGATTTGTATATGTAAAGACCATTGCATAATAGGCAGAAAGAAACATATATGATAGAATGAAAAGATAAGTACATACGAAAGAGGAGGCAAAATGTCATTTTTAGTAAGAGAAGCAGAAGACCGTATAGAGAAGAGTAAGT
>NZ_JAJBJD010000256.1 GCF_021811875.1 Candidatus Bandiella numerosa
AATGTAAATGCCCGCAATAATTGAAGATTGGAGTTCTTTGATTATATCATCTAGAACAGCCTCAACCTCAGAGATAGTTCTTTTGTCGATACCAGGCGCACCTTTATTGCGTTTTACAGCTCTAAAGTGTAAATAAGCATGCAATAGTGCACCAGTAAGTGCTTATAAAAATAAGAAAATAGGCACGGAAAAGTGCACCACTATATTAGTTAGAAATAACTAAATGTAGGTGCAAAATTGTATAGGGTGCAAA
>NZ_JAJBJD010000257.1 GCF_021811875.1 Candidatus Bandiella numerosa
GAATGCACACAATGTTTTGCAGATTAAAGCGACTATGTCCTCTAATGAGTGGAATCTTTATGAAGCAAATATTGACAATGAGTTGATTCTAAAAGTTGCTTAACGCTATCTAATATTTATGCTTCCACCCCTCGTCACTCAAATTATGCCATGCTTGTAATAACAGTCCCTTGAATAATTTAATAGGGTCATATCCTTGTGGCCCATATCCAGACCTCCCTAAATCTCCCATCTTTGACCCCACTCTCTTCCA
>NZ_JAJBJD010000258.1 GCF_021811875.1 Candidatus Bandiella numerosa
CGAATCCACCCATCCAGATGTTTCATAGGCTTAGGAAAATCAGCCACTTTAAAGTAGTGGAACCAACCTCTAGAACCATGATTAAGTTCTCTAACCACAGTATCAAATTTCACACCTCTGCTTCTTTAAAAGACCATTGCATAATAGGCAGAAAGAAACATATATGATAGAATGAAAAGATAAGTACATACGAAAGAGGAGGCAAAATGTCATTTTTAGTAAGAGAAGCAGAAGAACGTATAGAGAAGAGTAA
>NZ_JAJBJD010000259.1 GCF_021811875.1 Candidatus Bandiella numerosa
ATCCAAAGAGAGAATTTTCAAAAAGCTAAATTTATTTGGGATGAAGCTATCCAAGAGATAGCTGCTGCCTAAAATTTAAGGGTCAGGGTTGTGTTGCGGCCATATTTCCATTAACTTGACGGTGCCGACAACTACCTTCTTCTCTATCAACCTCTACTGCCTTTAACATCTTTTTAGGGCGGGCGGCTGATTCTATTATCGTAGCATCAACTATTGCTCCTTGCGACTTCTCTACCTTTAGGCCGTGTTCTGT
>NZ_JAJBJD010000260.1 GCF_021811875.1 Candidatus Bandiella numerosa
TTACTTTGCCGTCAGCTTCCTTCAGCCAACTCCTCACGAAGTTAGCCTTGCCTCAGCTAATGGACCGCTCTATCTCAGCCCACAAGGGACTTGAACCCTTTGCTCTTACATCATGCCCGGCGCACATTTTAGTTATGCTTTTGCAGTGACTTTCCAATGAATCAACAATACTCCAGCAGTTTGCGGCTCCATCGCAGAACGCAGTTATTTCTGTGTTTTTGCTCATGCCTTCTTTTTTTGCCGCATCTAGCG
>NZ_JAJBJD010000261.1 GCF_021811875.1 Candidatus Bandiella numerosa
TTTGAGAAGATTAATCTCTTCTCTATGTACTCTGCTTTTGGTAAACACAAATCTGAAACCGCCCTATGCGACATCGCTTGTACGGTGGTGTGAGAGGGAGGCGCTGCAATGCGCCTCTCTACTCGATTGGAAAGTCACTGCAAAAGCATAACTAAAATTCTAGACTGGTATCATATTAGGCAGGCATATGACAGAGCTAAAATAGCTTTCCCAGATTACACAGATAGTCTTGATTCTTCAAAATATAAAGTA
>NZ_JAJBJD010000262.1 GCF_021811875.1 Candidatus Bandiella numerosa
TTACTTTGCCGTCAGCTTCCTTCCGCCAACTCCTCACGAAGTTAACCTTGCCTCAGCTAATGGACAGCTCTATATCAGCCCATGAGGGACTTGAACCCTCTACTCTTACATCATGCACGGCGCACACTGCGAATATATTTCTTACTTTCCCCATTAATGACAGAGTTTGTTGCAATCCCCAGGGTGATTTGAACTTTATCAGACATTTCTCCTTTCTTCGTGTTGGTTGATGTGCATTTTCTACGCGATTAT
>NZ_JAJBJD010000263.1 GCF_021811875.1 Candidatus Bandiella numerosa
CCATTAGCTGAGGCAAGGTTAACTTCGTGAGGAGTTGGCGGAAGGAAGCTGACGGCAAAGTAAGGCTGAGACGAACAGAAACTTGGTAGTAGGCCGTTATAACTGGGTAACCTAGCATTATCTAGAAAGACCATTGCATAATAGGCAGAAAGAAACATATATGATAGAATGAAAAGATAAGTACATACGAAAGAGGAGGCAAAATGTCATTTTTAGTAAGAGAAGCAGAAGACCGTATAGAGAAGAGTAAGT
>NZ_JAJBJD010000264.1 GCF_021811875.1 Candidatus Bandiella numerosa
TCAACTGCTCGTTCACCTCTTTCAGCAACACATCCCATATCTTCAGCTTAGTCATTATATTTCGAAATCTGCAAAATGTCGTATGATCTGGCACCCTCTCTAATCCGCTTATTATCATAAAATCTAACCGTACTCGAAGTGCCTCTTCCAACCCCTCGTCACTCAAATTATGCCATGCTTGTAATAACAGTCCCTTGAATAATTTAATAGGGTCATATCCTTGTGGCCCATATCCAGACCTCCCTAAATCT
>NZ_JAJBJD010000265.1 GCF_021811875.1 Candidatus Bandiella numerosa
ATCCTTGTGGCCCATATCCAGACCTCCCTAAATCTCCCATCTTTGACCCCACTCTCTTCCAATTAATCACTCCTGCTATTCGCACTAACTTACTCTTCTCTATACGTTCTTCTGCTTCTCTTACTAATCGAGTAGAGAGGCGCATTGCAGCACCTCCCTCTCACACCACCGTACAAGCGATGTCGCATAGGGCGGTTTCAGATTTGTGTTTACCAAAAGCAGAGTACATAGAGAAGAGATTAATCTTCTCA
>NZ_JAJBJD010000266.1 GCF_021811875.1 Candidatus Bandiella numerosa
TTTGAGAAGATTAATCTCTTCTCTATGTACTCTGCTTTTGGTAAACACAAATCTGAAACCGCCCTATGCGACATCGCTTGTACGGTGGTGTGAGAGGGAGGTGCTGCAATGCGCCTCTCTACTCGATAATGCTAGGTTACCCAGTTATAACGGCCTACTACCAAGTTTCTGTTCGTCTCAGCCTTACTTTGCCGTCAGCTTCCTTCCGCCAACTCCTCACGAAGTTAACCTTGCCTCAGCTAATGGACAGC
>NZ_JAJBJD010000267.1 GCF_021811875.1 Candidatus Bandiella numerosa
TACTTTGCCGTCAGCTTCCTTCCGCCAACTCCTCACGAAGTTAACCTTGCCTCAGCTAATGGACAGCTCTATATCAGCCCATGAGGGACTTGAACCCTCTACTCTTACATCATGCACGGCGCACACTATTGCTCCTTGCGACTTCTCTACCTTTAGGCCGTGTTCTGTCAACTGCTCGTTCACCTCTTTCAGCAACACATCCCATATCTTCAGCTTAGTCATTATATTTCGAAATCTGCAAAATGTCGTAT
>NZ_JAJBJD010000268.1 GCF_021811875.1 Candidatus Bandiella numerosa
AAGATTTCATTCTAGCATTGGCTATAAAAAGCCCATGAATGTTTATTTAGAGGCATTGAAAAATGCTGCTTAATAATAGGAAGCAAAATTCTCAAAATTTTGTCTTGATTTTTCAGTCCACTATAAAATGTAGCGCAAGAGATAAGAATCTGGCGAAGATGAAGCAGGAAGAAAGGTGTGTAGAAATTGGGACGTTTTGTAGTAGTAGAGTATTGGGAGCGTGCATAATAAAAAGAACAACATATTGTTGT
>NZ_JAJBJD010000269.1 GCF_021811875.1 Candidatus Bandiella numerosa
AGGTATAGCTGTATTACTGTTTGCAGCTTTCTTATATGAATCTGCCTTAAACACCGCGGCTAGCAATGCTTCAAAGCTTCTTTTTTCTCTATCTTTATCTTTTACATGCCCTCCATCCACATACATAAGACCATTGCATAATAGGCAGAAAGAAACATATATGATAGAATGAAAAGATAAGTACATACGAAAGAGGAGGCAAAATGTCATTTTTAGTAAGAGAAGCAGAAGAACGTATAGAGAAGAGTAAG
>NZ_JAJBJD010000270.1 GCF_021811875.1 Candidatus Bandiella numerosa
TACTTTGCCGTCAGCTTCCTTCCGCCAACTCCTCACGAAGTTAACCTTGCCTCAGCTAATGGACAGCTCTATATCAGCCCATGAGGGACTTGAACCCTCTACTCTTACATCATGCACGGCGCACATAGCTTCTTGCGGCTTGCCATGCCATACTTTATATTTTGAAGAATCAAGACTATCTGTGTAATCTGGGAAAGCTATTTTAGCTCTGTCATATGCCTGCCTAATATGATACCAGTCTAGAATTTTAG
>NZ_JAJBJD010000271.1 GCF_021811875.1 Candidatus Bandiella numerosa
GGTGAGCAGCATGGGAAAGAGATTTTCTCCACCAACCAGATCTAGAGCAGGCGAGAGACCAGCTAGAACGCTGAGACACGCCATGTGCCACAAGAAAAGTTTTGATGGAGTATTTCCTCTTGCGTTGTTTTATTCTGTAGGAGCGCAGACGCCTGCGAATCCACCCATCCAGATGTTTCATAGGCTTAGGAAAATCAGCCACTTTAAAGTAGTGGAACCAACCTCTAGAAGCCTGATTAAGTTCTCTAAC
>NZ_JAJBJD010000272.1 GCF_021811875.1 Candidatus Bandiella numerosa
TTTTAGCAGTTTCTTATCAGATATGGAGCGGGCAATCATAGACATTAAAATATCATGATTGACGTTATCAAAGAAAGCTTCTAGGTCAATATCCACTACCCAAGATTTGCCAGATTTCACATAAGATGTGCGCCGTGCATGATGTAAGAGTAGAGGGTTCAAGTCCCTCATGGGCTGATATAGAGCTGTCCATTAGCTGAGGCAAGGTTAACTTCGTGAGGAGTTGGCGGAAGGAAGCTGACGGCAAAGT
>NZ_JAJBJD010000273.1 GCF_021811875.1 Candidatus Bandiella numerosa
AGAGAAAAAAGAAGCTTTGAAGCATTGCTAGCCGCGGTGTTTAAGGCAGATTCATATAAGAAAGCTGCAAACAGTAATACAGCTATACCTAAGCATATAGCAGCATCGGCAATTAATGATGGTAGCATAAATATTAGATAGCGTTAAGCAACTTTTAGAATCAACTCATTGTCAATATTTGCTTCATAAAGATTCCACTCATTAGAGGACATAGTCGCTTTAATCTGCAAAACATTGTGAGCATTCTCTC
>NZ_JAJBJD010000274.1 GCF_021811875.1 Candidatus Bandiella numerosa
TAGATGATATAATCAAAGAACTCCAATCTTCAATTATTGCGGGCATTTACATTCCCTCTTCTGTAAGAGGAGTGCAAATACCAAAGGCAAATGGTAAAACCCGTTTACTTGGTATACCCACAGTGATGTGCGCCGTGCATGATGTAAGAGTAGAGGGTTCAAGTCCCTCATGGGCTGATATAGAGCTGTCCATTAGCTGAGGCAAGGTTAACTTCGTGAGGAGTTGGCGGAAGGAAGCTGACGGCAAAGT
>NZ_JAJBJD010000275.1 GCF_021811875.1 Candidatus Bandiella numerosa
TTTAGGGAGGTCTGGATATGGGCCACAAGGATATGACCCTATTAAATTATTCAAGGGACTGTTATTACAAGCATGGCATAATTTGAGTGACGAGGGGTTGGAATAGGCACTTCGAGTACGATTAGATGTGCGCCGTGCATGATGTAAGAGTAGAGGGTTCAAGTCCCTCATGGGCTGATATAGAGCTGTCCATTAGCTGAGGCAAGGTTAACTTCGTGAGGAGTTGGCGGAAGGAAGCTGACGGCAAAGT
>NZ_JAJBJD010000276.1 GCF_021811875.1 Candidatus Bandiella numerosa
ACTTTGCCGTCAGCTTCCTTCCGCCAACTCCTCACGAAGTTAACCTTGCCTCAGCTAATGGACAGCTCTATATCAGCCCATGAGGGACTTGAACCCTCTACTCTTACATCATGCACGGCGCACACAAATCTAATTCAGGCCTTCCCTAGGAGAGGTACCGATTCTCCCAAGTACTATGCCTTCTGCTGACTCCTTGTATCGTATCACTCATTATTACTAATGAGCTAGCTTATACTCAAGCCGGATACAA
>NZ_JAJBJD010000277.1 GCF_021811875.1 Candidatus Bandiella numerosa
TGAGAAGATTAATCTCTTCTCTATGTACTCTGCTTTTGGTAAACACAAATCTGAAACCGCCCTATGCGACATCGCTTGTACGGTGGTGTGAGAGGGAGGTGCTGCAATGCGCCTCTCTACTCGATTGTCTCAAGATCCAGATGCTAGGTGGCTTAAGAAAGGTAAAAAAAGCTATTTTGGATACAAAGGCTTTATTCCTGACTTCATGCACTTTGAGAGAAGTGTATAGAGGTAGGTGAGGAAAAAGGAG
>NZ_JAJBJD010000278.1 GCF_021811875.1 Candidatus Bandiella numerosa
GTTAAATTGCCAAAAACGTAGCGCAAATAACCATGTAAAAATAGCAGAGTGCACAAATATGATAGGAGGCATTTTAAGCAAGATTAAATCAGAAGAAGTAGTAGAGAGCAAGGGTGATGCAGATGATGTGCGCCGTGCATGATGTAAGAGTAGAGGGTTCAAGTCCCTCATGGGCTGATATAGAGCTGTCCATTAGCTGAGGCAAGGTTAACTTCGTGAGGAGTTGGCGGAAGGAAGCTGACGGCAAAGT
>NZ_JAJBJD010000279.1 GCF_021811875.1 Candidatus Bandiella numerosa
TGAGAAGATTAATCTCTTCTCTATGTACTCTGCTTTTGGTAAACACAAATCTGAAACCGCCCTATGCGACATCGCTTGTACGGTGGTGTGAGAGGGAGGTGCTGCAATGCGCCTCTCTACTCGATTATGCTAAATTAGCATGTTGCATGCCGATTTGCTGATCTTAGCCACACATATTTAAAGCTTTTAAGAGATTGAAGGCAATAGCTTTTAAAGTAACTTGAGCTTGCACTTTAGCAGATGATATATA
>NZ_JAJBJD010000280.1 GCF_021811875.1 Candidatus Bandiella numerosa
TACTCTTCTCTATACGTTCTTCTGCTTCTCTTACTAAAAATGACATTTTGCCTCCTCTTTCGTATGTACTTATCTTTTCATTCTATCATATATGTTTCTTTCTGCCTATTATGCAATGGTCTTTAATAGGAATTCAAGAAAGTTAACAAAATATTATGCTAAATTAGCATGTTGCATGCCGATTTGCTGATCTTAGCCACACATATTTAAAGCTTTTAAGAGATTGAAGGCAATAGCTTTTAAAGTAACT
>NZ_JAJBJD010000281.1 GCF_021811875.1 Candidatus Bandiella numerosa
GAGAAGATTAATCTCTTCTCTATGTACTCTGCTTTTGGTAAACACAAATCTGAAACCGCCCTATGCGACATCGCTTGTACGGTGGTGTGAGAGGGAGGTGCTGCAATGCGCCTCTCTACTCGATTGGCAGATGGCTCTACTACAATTGCCAAAGCTTCTATCTCTCGCTTCAAAGATAAGGTTCGCCTTATTACTAAAAGAAGCAGAGGTGTGAAATTTGATACTGTGGTTAGAGAACTTAATCAGGCT
>NZ_JAJBJD010000282.1 GCF_021811875.1 Candidatus Bandiella numerosa
CTTTGCCGTCAGCTTCCTTCCGCCAACTCCTCACGAAGTTAACCTTGCCTCAGCTAATGGACAGCTCTATATCAGCCCATGAGGGACTTGAACCCTCTACTCTTACATCATGCACGGCGCACATAAAGTAAATCCTAGGAATTTACGGCTTTGTACAGAACTAGCAGCACTTTTAGTAAGATTGACTTTAAGTTTCAACTTACCATTGAGGAACTTCGTTATTGAGATAAGCACTCTTTGAGCAGCAGG
>NZ_JAJBJD010000283.1 GCF_021811875.1 Candidatus Bandiella numerosa
GAGAAGATTAATCTCTTCTCTATGTACTCTGCTTTTGGTAAACACAAATCTGAAACCGCCCTATGCGACATCGCTTGTACGGTGGTGTGAGAGGGAGGTGCTGCAATGCGCCTCTCTACTCGATTGAGGCCGCCTTGTCAATCTTTCTCTCAGGCACTTTGTTAGACTCTAACTCTTTTATTAGTTCATCGAGCTTATTAATAGCTTCTTGCGGCTTGCCATGCCATACTTTATATTTTGAAGAATCAA
>NZ_JAJBJD010000284.1 GCF_021811875.1 Candidatus Bandiella numerosa
GGTATCGACAAAAGAACTATCTCTGAGGTTGAGGCTGTTCTAGATGATATAATCAAAGAACTCCAATCTTCAATTATTGCGGGCATTTACATTCCCTCTTCTGTAAGAGGAGTGCAAATACCAAAGGAAGCATAAATATTAGATAGCGTATAAATAGGAAAAGTGCTAACCTTTGACCTAAAACAATACAGGTATCAAATGGATTTTGAAATAATAGTAAGAAAAAAAGAAAAAGGCGAGGTAGTATCA
>NZ_JAJBJD010000285.1 GCF_021811875.1 Candidatus Bandiella numerosa
ACCAGTAAATAATATAATGTCAACTAATATTTAGCTTAGGCACTACTCAGCGACTTTAAAATTTTCTCCTCCTTTTTCCTCACCTACCTCTATACACTTCTCTCAAAGTGCATGAAGTCAGGAAAAACCCTGATTTAGCAAAATACACAATACATCATTATTTTGCAGCAAGAGGCATAAGGCTTCTTAAAAAGAATGGGATACTTGTTTTTGTAATCGAGTAGAGAGGCGCATTGCAGCACCTCCCTC
>NZ_JAJBJD010000286.1 GCF_021811875.1 Candidatus Bandiella numerosa
TATGGCAGCAATTATTGATTGGCACAGCAAAGCTATTCTAAGCTATAAGCTTTCAAATTGCATGGATTCTAGCTTAGTTACTACTATTTTACAGGAGGCTCTTGCTAAATATCCAGCGCCACTAATAAAGGCCGTTGCATAAATGCAAAGCAAGGAAGATATGCAATAAATGGATTTAAAAAATTAGATTCATATAAAGAAGAACGATAAGTTTGGTATAAAAGCTGATAGAATAATAGGAATTCAAGA
>NZ_JAJBJD010000287.1 GCF_021811875.1 Candidatus Bandiella numerosa
TAGTAGGCCGTTATAACTGGGTAACCTAGCATTATCTAGAATAACCTATCTCTATGCGGAAGTGTATAGCGGTAAACCAAGCTGGGCCTTATGGAGGTCTTACATCTTACCACGGGAGGCCTTGTATCCGGCTTGAGTATAAGCTAGCTCATTAGTAATAATGAGTGATACGATACAAGGAGTCAGCAGAAGGCATAGTACTTGGGAGAATCGGTACCTCTCCTAGGGAAGGCCTGAATTAGATTTGT
>NZ_JAJBJD010000288.1 GCF_021811875.1 Candidatus Bandiella numerosa
TCAACTGCTCGTTCACCTCTTTCAGCAACACATCCCATATCTTCAGCTTAGTCATTATATTTCGAAATCTGCAAAATGTCGTATGATCTGGCACCCTCTCTAATCCGCTTATTATCATAAAATCTAATCGTACTCGAAGTGCCTATTCCAACCCCTCGTCACTCAAATTATGCCATGCTTGTAATAACAGTCCCTTGAATAATTTAATAGGGTCATATCCTTGTGGCCCATATCCAGACCTCCCTAAA
>NZ_JAJBJD010000289.1 GCF_021811875.1 Candidatus Bandiella numerosa
GAGAAGATTAATCTCTTCTCTATGTACTCTGCTTTTGGTAAACACAAATCTGAAACCGCCCTATGCGACATCGCTTGTACGGTGGTGTGAGAGGGAGGTGCTGCAATGCGCCTCTCTACTCGATTGATAGAATGGTGCAACAAGCGATAATCCAAATCTTATCTCCTATATTTGACCCACATTTCTCTGATAACAGCTATGGATTTAGACCTAAGCGCTCTGCTTCTGGCGCTATCTCCAAAGCTAAA
>NZ_JAJBJD010000290.1 GCF_021811875.1 Candidatus Bandiella numerosa
GAGAAGATTAATCTCTTCTCTATGTACTCTGCTTTTGGTAAACACAAATCTGAAACCGCCCTATGCGACATCGCTTGTACGGTGGTGTGAGAGGGAGGTGCTGCAATGCGCCTCTCTACTCGATTTAGCTTTGGAGATAGCGCCAGAAGCAGAGCGCTTAGGTCTAAATCCATAGCTGTTATCAGAGAAATGTGGGTCAAATATAGGAGATAAGATTTGGATTATCGCTTGTTGCACCATTCTATCAA
>NZ_JAJBJD010000291.1 GCF_021811875.1 Candidatus Bandiella numerosa
TTTGCCGTCAGCTTCCTTCCGCCAACTCCTCACGAAGTTAACCTTGCCTCAGCTAATGGACAGCTCTATATCAGCCCATGAGGGACTTGAACCCTCTACTCTTACATCATGCACGGCGCACATATTTCTGATCCCTCAACCTCAAAAACAGGACAACTACCTTCTTCTCTATCAACCTCTACTGCCTTTAACATCTTTTTAGGGCGGGCGGCTGATTCTATTATCGTAGCATCAACTATTGCTCCTTG
>NZ_JAJBJD010000292.1 GCF_021811875.1 Candidatus Bandiella numerosa
AGTTCTCTAACCACAGTATCAAATTTCACACCTCTGCTTCTTTTAGTAATAAGGCGAACCTTATCTTTGAAGCGAGAGATAGAAGCTTTGGCAATTGTAGTAGAGCCATCTGCCAATAAAGTAAATCGAGTAGAGAGGCGCATTGCAGCACCTCCCTCTCACACCACCGTACAAGCGATGTCGCATAGGGCGGTTTCAGATTTGTGTTTACCAAAAGCAGAGTACATAGAGAAGAGATTAATCTTCTC
>NZ_JAJBJD010000293.1 GCF_021811875.1 Candidatus Bandiella numerosa
GAAGATTAATCTCTTCTCTATGTACTCTGCTTTTGGTAAACACAAATCTGAAACCGCCCTATGCGACATCGCTTGTACGGTGGTGTGAGAGGGAGGTGCTGCAATGCGCCTCTCTACTCGATTAATATGTTCTGAGCCTGTATATTGGCTTCCTTGGTCACTATTAAATATTAGTGGCGCTGGATATTTAGCAAGAGCCTCCTGTAAAATAGTAGTAACTAAGCTAGAATCCATGCAATTTGAAAGC
>NZ_JAJBJD010000294.1 GCF_021811875.1 Candidatus Bandiella numerosa
TTTTGCAGTGACTTTCCAATGAATCAACAATACTCCAGCAGTTTGCGGCTCCATCGCAGAACGCAGTTATTTCTGTGTTTTTGCTCATGCCTTCTTTTTTTGCCGCATCTAGCGTGTACTTATTTATGTGCGCCGTGCATGATGTAAGAGTAGAGGGTTCAAGTCCCTCATGGGCTGATATAGAGCTGTCCATTAGCTGAGGCAAGGTTAACTTCGTGAGGAGTTGGCGGAAGGAAGCTGACGGCAA
>NZ_JAJBJD010000295.1 GCF_021811875.1 Candidatus Bandiella numerosa
TTGCCGTCAGCTTCCTTCCGCCAACTCCTCACGAAGTTAACCTTGCCTCAGCTAATGGACAGCTCTATATCAGCCCATGAGGGACTTGAACCCTCTACTCTTACATCATGCACGGCGCACATAAATACTAGATTCAAGCGAAAACAAAAAATGCAGTGGACCCGAGAGAATGCACACAATGTTTTGCAGATTAAAGCGACTATGTCCTCTAATGAGTGGAATCTTTATGAAGCAAATATTGACAATG
>NZ_JAJBJD010000296.1 GCF_021811875.1 Candidatus Bandiella numerosa
TTCTTTTCAGTGTCCCAAAGCCTTGTTCAACCTTATATCGGCTTTTAGAGATTAATCGATTAAAAAGTTTTTGCCAATGAGTTAAAGGTTTGTTTTTCTTAGCCTTTTCCATCAAGCCATTTTTAATCGAGTAGAGAGGCGCATTGCAGCACCTCCCTCTCACACCACCGTACAAGCGATGTCGCATAGGGCGGTTTCAGATTTGTGTTTACCAAAAGCAGAGTACATAGAGAAGAGATTAATCT
>NZ_JAJBJD010000297.1 GCF_021811875.1 Candidatus Bandiella numerosa
TGTGGCGTTCCTATGTCTCTCTTACTTGACTCACCATTTTGCATCATGCCAGCATTCAAGAACGACCTTATGAGTTTTAGCAGTTTCTTATCAGATATGGAGCGGGCAATCATAGACATTAAAATATGTGCGCCGTGCATGATGTAAGAGTAGAGGGTTCAAGTCCCTCATGGGCTGATATAGAGCTGTCCATTAGCTGAGGCAAGGTTAACTTCGTGAGGAGTTGGCGGAAGGAAGCTGACGGC
>NZ_JAJBJD010000298.1 GCF_021811875.1 Candidatus Bandiella numerosa
TCAACTACATGGAAAGAAAAGAAGCTAATCTACCATATACAAGCAGTATTGCAGAGACTATAGTAGAGTCTCAAATAAATACTAGATTCAAGCGAAAACAAAAAATGCAGTGGACCAGAGAGAATGCTCACAATGTTTTGCAGATTAAAGCGACTATGTCCTCTAATGAGTGGAATCTTTATGAAGCAAATATTGACAATGAGTTGATTCTAAAAGTTGCTTAACGCTATCTAATATTTATGCT
>NZ_JAJBJD010000299.1 GCF_021811875.1 Candidatus Bandiella numerosa
ATAAGTACATACGAAAGAGGAGGCAAAATGTCATTTTTAGTAAGAGAAGCAGAAGAACGTATAGAGAAGAGTAAGTTAGTGCGAATAGCAGGAGTGATTAATTGGAAGAGAGTGGGGTCAAAGATGGGAGATTTAGGGAGGTCTGGATATGGGCCACAAGGATATGACCCTATTAAATTATTCAAGGGACTGTTATTACAAGCATGGCATAATTTGAGTGACGAGGGGTTGGAAGAGGCACTT
>NZ_JAJBJD010000300.1 GCF_021811875.1 Candidatus Bandiella numerosa
TAGCCAGCTATTTTGGGCCTCAATATTATAGGTGTGCTTTTTACTTTGTATCAAAAGATCATTTGGGATAACTCTTGCATATGCTTTGTAATTGTCAGTACAAACAATATCTGGCTTAAACAAAGAACCCTTCTGCCACAGCTTTTTTAAAGTTTTGACACTACGAGAGCCAACTTCACAGGCAATGATTCTTTTTCTGGCACGAGAGTAAGCAAGCCATATCCATAGTTTTCTCTTTTTTTT
>NZ_JAJBJD010000301.1 GCF_021811875.1 Candidatus Bandiella numerosa
GAAAGACTTGATTGAGAAAGTAGTTCATACTACTAATCTCAAAAGTGCCTTTAGAGCTGTAAAACGCAATAAAGGTGCGCCTGGTATCGACAAAAGAACTATCTCTGAGGTTGAGGCTGTTCTAGATGATATAATCAAAGAACTCCAATCTTCAATTATTGCGGGCATTTACATTCCCTCTTCTGTAAGAGGAGTGCAAATACCAAAGGCAAATGGTAAAACCCTTTTACTTGGTATACC
>NZ_JAJBJD010000302.1 GCF_021811875.1 Candidatus Bandiella numerosa
CTCACCACTTCTTAGTAACATTTTACTTCATGAACTAGATAGAGAACTTCACTTGCGCAAACACTCATTTGTGAGGTATGCTGACGACTGTAACATTTATGTTAGTTCTAAGCCTGCTGCTCAAAGAGTGCTTATCTCAATAACGAAGTTCCTCAATGGTAAGTTGAAACTTAAAGTCAATCTTACTAAAAGTGCTGCTAGTTCTGTACAAAGCCGTAAATTCCTAGGATTTACTTTAT
>NZ_JAJBJD010000303.1 GCF_021811875.1 Candidatus Bandiella numerosa
AGGCTGTTCTAGATGATATAATCAAAGAACTCCAATCTTCAATTATTGCGGGCATTTACATTCCCTCTTCTGTAAGAGGAGTGCAAATACCAAAGGCAAATGGTAAAACCCGTTTACTTGGTATACCAACAGTGATTGATAGAATGGTGCAACAAGCGATAATCCAAATCTTATCTCCTATATTTGACCCACATTTCTCTGATAACAGCTATGGATTTAGACCTAAGCGCTCTGCTTCT
>NZ_JAJBJD010000304.1 GCF_021811875.1 Candidatus Bandiella numerosa
GCAGACGCCTGCGAATCCACCCATCCAGATGTTTCATAGGCTTAGGAAAATCAGCCACTTTAAAGTAGTGGAACCAACCTCTAGAAGCCTGATTAAGTTCTCTAACCACAGTATCAAATTTCACACCTCTGCTTCTTTTAGTAATAAGGCGAACCTTATCTTTGAAGCGAGAGATAGAAGCTTTGGCAATTGTAGTAGAGCCATCTGCCAATAAAGTAAATCCTAGGAATTTACG
>NZ_JAJBJD010000305.1 GCF_021811875.1 Candidatus Bandiella numerosa
AATCCTATGGTCATGGCGATTTTCTATAATGTTTTTTAGTTCATTTACTTCAGAAAGATTTGCAGGAGTAACATGAACATGCTCTATATAGCCATCTTCCTGATCTACAAGAATAAAGCCTTTGTATCCAAAATAGCTTTTTTTACCTTTCTTAAGCCACCTAGCATCTGGATCTTGAGACAATATTTCTGATCCCTCAACCTCAAAAACAGGACAACTACCTTCTTCTC
>NZ_JAJBJD010000306.1 GCF_021811875.1 Candidatus Bandiella numerosa
AGAAGCAGAGCGCTTAGGTCTAAATCCATAGCTGTTATCAGAGAAATGTGGGTCAAATATAGGAGATAAGATTTGGATTATCGCTTGTTGCACCATTCTATCAATCACTGTGGGTATACCAAGTAAACGGGTTTTACCATTTGCCTTTGGTATTTGCACTCCTCTTACAGAAGAGGGAATGTAAATGCCCGCAATAATTGAAGATTGGAGTTCTTTGATTATATCATCTA
>NZ_JAJBJD010000307.1 GCF_021811875.1 Candidatus Bandiella numerosa
TGACTTTCCAATGAATCAACAATACTCCAGCAGTTTGCGGCTCCATCGCAGAACGCAGTTATTTCTGTGTTTTTGCTCATGCCTTCTTTTTTTGCCGCATCTAGCGTGTACTTATTTATTGTTTTGCTACCATCATTAATTGCCGATGCTGCTATATGCTTAGGTATAGCTGTATTACTGTTTGCAGCTTTCTTATATGAATCTGCCTTAAACACCGCGGCTAGCAAT
>NZ_JAJBJD010000308.1 GCF_021811875.1 Candidatus Bandiella numerosa
ACCAGGCGCACCTTTATTGCGTTTTACAGCTCTAAAGGCACTTTTGAGATTAGTAGTATGAACTACTTTCTCAATCAAGTCTTTCGCAAGGTCATGGGTTATTTTAAATGCTGAAGTCACTTTATGCACCTTGAGATCAACAGCTTCGGTACTGCCGTCACTGTTTGATACATGGTCGATATAAATATCATTTGCTGCCATATGCCTCCAAAATTAAAACTCCAGT
>NZ_JAJBJD010000309.1 GCF_021811875.1 Candidatus Bandiella numerosa
AGAAGCAGAGCGCTTAGGTCTAAATCCATAGCTGTTATCAGAGAAATGTGGGTCAAATATAGGAGATAAGATTTGGATTATCGCTTGTTGCACCATTCTATCAATCACTGTTGGTATACCAAGTAAAAGGGTTTTACCATTTGCCTTTGGTATTTGCACTCCTCTTACAGAAGAGGGAATGTAAATGCCCGCAATAATTGAAGATTGGAGTTCTTTGATTATAT
>NZ_JAJBJD010000310.1 GCF_021811875.1 Candidatus Bandiella numerosa
TTACTTTGCCGTCAGCTTCCTTCCGCCAACTCCTCACGAAGTTAACCTTGCCTCAGCTAATGGACAGCTCTATATCAGCCCATGAGAGACTTGAACCCTCTACTCTTACATCATGCACGGCGCACATCTCCCATCTTTGACCCCACTCTCTTCCAATTAATCACTCCTGCTATTCGCACTAACTTACTCTTCTCTATACGTTCTTCTGCTTCTC
>NZ_JAJBJD010000311.1 GCF_021811875.1 Candidatus Bandiella numerosa
GAGAAGCAGAAGAACGTATAGAGAAGAGTAAGTTAGTGCGAATAGCAGGAGTGATTAATTGGAAGAGAGTGGGGTCAAAGATGGGAGATGTGCGCCGTGCATGATGTAAGAGTAGAGGGTTCAAGTCCCTCATGGGCTGATATAGAGCTGTCCATTAGCTGAGGCAAGGTTAACTTCGTGAGGAGTTGGCGGAAGGAAGCTGACGGCAAAGT
>NZ_JAJBJD010000312.1 GCF_021811875.1 Candidatus Bandiella numerosa
TCAAATTTCACACCTCTGCTTCTTTTAGTAATAAGGCGAACCTTATCTTTGAAGCGAGAGATAGAAGCTTTGGCAATTGTAGTAGAGCCATCTGCCAATAAAGTAAATCCTAGGAATTTACGGCTTTGTACAGAACTAGCAGCACTTTTAGTAAGATTGACTTTAAGTTTCAACTTACCATTGAGGAACTTCGTTATTGAGATAAGCA
>NZ_JAJBJD010000313.1 GCF_021811875.1 Candidatus Bandiella numerosa
CTTTATTGGCAGATGGCTCTACTACAATTGCCAAAGCTTCTATCTCTCGCTTCAAAGATAAGGTTCGCCTTATTACTAAAAGAAGCAGAGGTGTGAAATTTGATACTGTGGTTAGAGAACTTAATCATGGTTCTAGAGGTTGGTTCCACTACTTTAAAGTGGCTGATTTTCCTAAGCCTATGAAACATCTGGATGGGTGGATTCG
>NZ_JAJBJD010000314.1 GCF_021811875.1 Candidatus Bandiella numerosa
CCTTCTGCCACAGCTTTTTTAAAGTTTTGACACTACGAGAGCCAACTTCACAGGCAATGATTCTTTTTCTGGCACGAGAGTAAGCAAGCCATATCCATAGTTTTCTCTTTTTTTTTGGACGTAATGCCATAATTCGTCCATCTCTACAACCTCTAAATCCTTATTGCTTTGAACCACACTATCTAGCACTGTATCTTTGAT
>NZ_JAJBJD010000315.1 GCF_021811875.1 Candidatus Bandiella numerosa
GGTTAGAGAACTTAATCAGGCTTCTAGAGGTTGGTTCCACTACTTTAAAGTGGCTGATTTTCCTAAGCCTATGAAACATCTGGATGGGTGGATTCGCAGGCGTCTGCGCTCCTACAGAATAAAACAACGCAAGAGGAAATACTCCATCAAAACTTTTCTTGTGGCACATGGCGTGTCTCAGCGTTCTAGCTGGTCTCTCG
>NZ_JAJBJD010000082.1 GCF_021811875.1 Candidatus Bandiella numerosa
TGAATAATTTAATAGGGTCATATCCTTGTGGCCCATATCCAGACCTCCCTAAATCTCCCATCTTTGACCCCACTCTCTTCCAATTAATCACTCCTGCTATTCGCACTAACTTACTCTTCTCTATACGTTCTTCTGCTTCTCTTACTAAAAATGACATTTTGCCTCCTCTTTCGTATGTACTTATCTTTTCATTCTATCATATATGTTTCTTTCTGCCTATTATGCAATGGTCTTATTTATATAAAAATTCCTTTGAAAGATACGCCTTCACATCAATTTATAAAAAAATATCTAGCAAGAATTTAGGCGATGAAACAAAAGAAAAATTAAAGGCACATATTGAGCATCATTCCCTTTTAGATAAAAAGAAAATTGAAAATAAAATTAACACCAAAGTAAGTTATAAGCTTACTGAAAAATATGGGGTAGCTTTTGATTATTCATATAAATTTACCAAAAACACCAGACCTCATACAATAAAATTTTCTATCATTAAGAATTTGTAAATTGATTACCTTGTATTTTAAGATCAGCTACAATATATTATAAACAGTATTTAAACGGATTTATAGAGGTATAAGTTAATGTCATTTTTAATTGGTAAAAAAGCTCCTGATTTCAAAGCAGCTGCAATAATGAGAGATAATTCGATAAATGAAAATTTTGTTTTAAGCAATTTTTTATCTGGCAAAAAAGGTATTGTGTTTTTTTACCCTTTAAATTTCACATTTGTATGCCCATCTGAAATTATAGCATTTGACAAAAAAGTAGAGGAGTTTAAAAAAAGGAATACCGAAGTAGTAGGAGTGAGTATTGATTCACACTTTTCTCATTTAGCATATAAAAATACTAGTATTGATACCGGAGGAATTGGGAAAATAAGATATCCTTTGGTTTCAGACATCACTAAGGATATTTCTCGTAGTTATGATGTGTTGTTAAACCACTCAGTAGCACTAAGAGGAACATTTTTAATTGATGAAGATTTTGTTATAAGGCATCAGGTAGTTAACGACTTGCCACTTGGAAGAAATGTGGATGAGGCTATACGTATGGTAGATGCTCTTGAATTTCATCAAAAGCATGGAGAAGTATGCCCAGCAAATTGGAAACCAGGCAAGGCAACTATTAAGCCAAACACTGAAGGTATAAAAAATTATCTTAGTAAAAATTCAGGCGAAATCTAACAACAATGCAGAAAGAATATAAAACAGAAGTTCTAATAATTGGTTCAGGCCCTGCTGGTTATAGTGCTGCAATTTACGCTGCAAGAGCTGCTCTTGCTCCGATTTTAGTTTCAGGTCAACAACCAGGCGGACAACTAACAATCACCACTGATGTTGAGAATTATCCCGGATTTGCAGAGACCATTCAAGGTCCGTGGCTTATGGAGGAGATGAGACAACAATCAGAAAAAGCCGGGACGCAAATTGTGCATGATATGATAATTGATGTTGATTTTAAATTGTATCCTTTTATGGCCATAGGAGACAGTGGCAACAAATATTTAGCAAGCTCAATTATTATTGCAACTGGTGCCCAAGCTAAGTGGCTTGGACTAGAATCAGAAAAAAAATTCATGGGCTTTGGTGTATCAGGATGCGCAACATGTGATGGATTCTTTTATAAAAACAAAGAAGTTATCGTGATAGGTGGTGGCAATACTGCGGTACAAGAAGCGTTATACCTTACCAACCATGCATCAAAAGTAATATTAGTGCACCGCAGAGATACGCTTAGAGCAGAAAAAATTTTACAAGATAGGCTATTTAAACATCCAAAAATTCAAATGCTTTGGGATAGTGCTTTGGAGGAAGTTTTGGGTTCAGAGAATCCATTATCTGTTAAAGGAGCTAAAATAAAAAATCTAAAAACTGGAAATATATTAAACTTAAAGGTGGATGGAATTTTTATTGCTATAGGGCATAAACCTAATACTGGTTTATTTAAAAATAAGTTGGATATGGATGAAGAAGGATATATCATAACACATCCAGATAGTACAAAAACAAATGTTGAAGGAGTTTTTGCTGCGGGCGATGTGCAGGATAAGATATTTAGACAAGCAGTGACAGCTGCAGGAACTGGATGTATAGCTTCCCTTGAAGCTTTAAAATTTATAGAATCAAAATAATGTCTGAACTCGATCATCGGAAAAAACTAGCAACTAATTGGTTTACGGAGCTGCGGGATGATATTTGCAGTCAGTTTCAAGTTATAGAACACAATTGTGGCTCATCAGCAACATTTACACAAAAAAAATGGGAAAGAGATGGGGGTGGGGGTGGAGAAATGTCAATTATGCGTGGTTCAATTTTTGAGAAGGTTGGTGTAAATATATCTACTGTTTATGGCGAATTTTCTGAAAAATTTGCAAAAGAGATACCTGGATGTGAAAATGGAAATAACGAATTCTGGGCAAGTGGAATTTCATTGGTAGCACATATGAATTCGCCATATGTCCCAGCGGCACATTTTAATACAAGGATGATTGTTACGACTAAACAATGGTTTGGTGGAGGTGGTGACTTAACTCCAACTTTCCCAAATGATGAGGACACAAAAATATTTCATGAGCACTTTAAAGATGCATGCGATAAATTTGATAAAAATTATTATGCGAAATTTAAAAAAAATTGTGATGAATACTTCCATCTACCGCATAGGAATGAATCTAGAGGAGTTGGAGGAATTTTTTATGATTATTTAAATAGTGCTAATTGGCAAAAAGATTTTGAATTTACTAAGGAAGTTGGTGTACAATTTAGTAAAGCATTTGTAAGCATTATTAAAAAAAATGCCATGAAAAAGTGGACTGATCAGGAAAAATCTGCTCAACTAGATAAAAGGGGGAGATACGTAGAATTTAATTTATTATACGATAGAGGGACTAAATTTGGGTTGATGACCAATGGTAATACTGAAGCAATCCTAATGTCCTTGCCTCCTACCGCAACTTGGTAAATTTTAATTGGAGTATTTGTTATGAAACATAAATTTAATTCTCTAGAGGGAAAAATACTAGTGGCATCACCAAAATTAGGGGATCGTTTTTTTGAAAAATCACTAATATATATTTTCATGCACGATAAAAATGGAGCTTTAGGTGTAATTTTAAATCATGAAATAGGTTCTGTATCAAATCATGAATTATTAAAGCTATTTGATAAAAACGTTGAAAAAGTTAAAATTGAAAAGTTGCCAATTGTTTTTGGTGGTCCAGTTAATAGTGAAAGAATTATTGCACTGAGCATTGATAAGCAACAAGAAAAACAATTTAGCACGTTACAATCAATTGTCCTACACACAGATATACAAAATTTTGTTAAAAACTTTATTATTAAAAATAATAAAGCCAAATTTCTACTTGCAAGAGGAGTTAGTGCATGGGATTCTAGTCAATTAGAAAATGAAATTGAAGAAAATAGTTGGTTTATCATTCAGCCAAAATTGGATTTAATTTTTTCCCATGAAATGAAAAATAAATGGTCATTTGCTATAGAAGAGTTGGGTATAAAAAATTCTGCGTATATTGCTCCGTATTCAGGAAATGCCTAAAGATACTACAATTAACAAAGAAGAGGTTAAAAAATTTTCTGCATTGGCTGAGCAATGGTGGGATGAATCAGGTAAATTTAAACCATTACATGACATTAATCCAGCCAGAATAAAATTCATTAATGATCACATAGTCAAACATTTTAAAATAAATATTCCAAATGCAAAGCCCTTAGAAAATTTAAAGCTATTAGATATTGGCTGTGGCGGAGGTTTATTATCAGTACCAATGACTAGACTTGGTGCTTTTGTCACTGGGATTGATCCCTCTGAAAAAAATATCAAAATTGCCAAACAATACGTAGAAGAAAATAAACTCAAAACAAATTTTAAATGCTCTAGTATTCAAGATTTAATCAGAGATCAACATGAAAAATTTGATATAATTCTTAATATGGAAGTCGTAGAGCATGTTGATAATATTGAGACTTTTCTTTTGGCAAGTTCCAAGTTACTTAAAAAAAATGGTATAGTATTTATCTCTACAATTAATAAAACTATTAAATCATTACTTCAAGCAAAGTTTATCGCCGAATATGTTTTAAGATGGCTACCCGTTGGAACCCATGAATGGAAAAAATTTATAAAACCTGAAGAACTTATCCACATAATGAGCAAAGCTCAATTAGAAGTATTAGATATAACTGGTATAAAATATAATATAATTAACAAGACTTGGTATCTATCTGATAATGTAGATGTTAATTATATGATTTGCTTTAAAATGGCAGATAAATTGGTACCGAGATAACATGATTTTCGTCAAATCCACTTCTTGATTCTCTGTATTATCATTATATTCTAGTCTATAGCGTATTATTCGTATAATACGCTATAGGCCTTTTTTGCAACTATCCTGCTGATAGGCCTATATCCTTATAAGACCATTGCATAATAGGCAGAAAGAAACATATATGATAGAATGAAAAGATAAGTACATACGGCACAGTCAAGTTAAAAATAGAATAAAATTCTGATATTGAATAAAAGATTATAAAATTGTAGGATTTAAAAAAATAAATATCAAAAAAGATGAAGGGCACACCAAACAGACATAGATATCCAAT
>NZ_JAJBJD010000083.1 GCF_021811875.1 Candidatus Bandiella numerosa
ATCCAAAGAGAGAATTTTCAAAAAGCTAAATTTATTTGGGATGAAGCTATCCAAGAGATAGCTGCTGCCTAAAATTTAAGGGTCAGGGTTGTGTTGCGGCCATATTTCCATTAACTTGACGGTGCCACTTTCTCTGCATTTGCAACATATTATTTCTGACATATACTAACCTTATTTGTGTTATTGTGCATATCATATCAGCTTTCTCAATTGTATGCTATATTTGTTTAGCAATGCCAATCCATTTATTGCATATCTTCCTTGCTTTGCATTTATGCAACGGCCTTAAATATTTAGTTGCTTTTGTTTGATGTGTATAGATAATCCATTTTAGGTAAGTAAGCAAAATTTTATATTAAATGGATAAAAAAAGAATTATAAGCTCTGCAATAATGGGGAATATTGTTGAATATTATGATTTTGGCATTTATGCAGTTTTTGCAGAGATTATAGGGAGATTGTTTTTTCCTAATTTCGGCGAATATGTACAACTAATGTTTTCATTCGCAATATTTGCCATTGGGTTTTTTATGAGGCCGTTAGGAGGTGTAGTTTTTGGACATATAGGTGATATTTTTGGTAGAAAAATGGCATTGACCATATCAATAGTTGGTATGGGGGCTTCGACTTTATGTATTGGTATAATGCCAATACATGATCAAATAGGTATA
Source organism: Candidatus Bandiella numerosa (assembly GCF_021811875.1). Lineage (GTDB taxonomy): Bacteria > Pseudomonadota > Alphaproteobacteria > Rickettsiales > Midichloriaceae > Aquirickettsia > Aquirickettsia numerosa_A. Next base: position 672 of record NZ_JAJBJD010000083.1, read on the forward strand.
TTTGCACCTATTCTACTTACAATAATACGAATATTTCAAGGTTTGTGTATTGGAGGAGAGGGAGCTGGCTCAGCGATTTTTATCATTGAGCATTTTGAAGAAAAAAAAGTTGGTTTGATTGGAAGTATCATAATGGCTTCAAATATAGCGGGCACCTTATTGGCGATAATAGTTGGAATCAGCATAGATTATTTTATTAAAATTGATGATTTCACATGGAGGTATGGATTTTTATTAGGAGGATTAATGGGGCTTATAGGTTTATATATGAGAAAAAGGACTACAGAAACTCCAGTATTTGAAGATATGAAACTCAAAAGAAAGATCGCAAAATTTCCAATAATGGTAGTTTTAAAAGAAAAATGGCAAAATATTTTGATAATTGCGTCTTTTGCCAGTGTTGCAACATCAAGTACCTATATGTTAAGAGGGTTTTTTAATGTATATTTTACGGAAATAATTAGCCTCTCCAAAAATGACTCGTTATGCATTGTGGCGTTTGCTTTAACCACAGTGGTTGTTGCATTGCCATTGTTTGGCTACTTAGCGGATAGAATTGGGTATAAAAAATATATCTACTCTGTAATTTTTATATATATTATCTTAATATTGCCAATATTTAACAATATTATGAACAATATCAATAATATAACCAGTATTTACTCTAGTATATTCCTGTTAGGAATCTTAGTAGCATGCGTTGTTGCTCCATATTACCCATTTGCAATAAAGTTTTTTAATCCGGAGTTAAGATATTCAGGTATTGCCTTGAGTTGGAATATGGGAAATGCACTATTTGGTGGTACAACGCCAGTAATTTCAACTTTTTTAGTTATGAAAATTGGCTATATTGCTCCTGCGTATTATCTAATGTTTACTGCATGTTTATTTTTAATAACAAGTTTTTTAAACAGAAAGTTTTTGGCTGAGCATTAAATTATCTGTACCTGTTTGAAAAAACTTGTTAAGGTTCATCTATGCCTCTGTGGCGAAATGGTAGACGCGACAGACTCAAAATCTGTTATCCTTTACGGATGTGCTGGTTCAAATCCTGCCAGAGGCACCATTAAATTTGTATAATTTAGCCAATATTCATTTATTTTGCCATTAAACTATTGACGTAAAATGAAAATATAATTATCATGTGGGCATTCAACGACAGTGAGAATTTCTCGTGTAGCTTGAGGGCTTGGCGGGATTTTTGTTCTAATTTTAAATTTTATCAACAATAAAAAAACAAAATGCAAGATAGAAATACAAACGATGTATCTACCAATACTATTGATTTAAGCAAAAAAGATGTAGAGGAAAATGCGCAAGCGGTTAATAAAGAAATTAAAATTGCGGAGAAGCACACAACTATGAGGCTAAGAATTAACACTGATAACGCTAGGTCAATAGGGAAAGAAAATATAGAGAATGATTTAGTAGATGATGTTGTAAAACAGGAAGCAAGTAATGAAGAGAGTGAAATTCTAAGGTTAAAAGATTTTAAAACTAAAAATCCTAAGGAGCTTATCTTACTAGCGGAATCACTTTTAGTAAAAAATCCAAATAATTTTAATAAACATGATTTGATATTTGCAATTTTAAAAGCATATGCAGAAAGAGGTTGCAAAATTATGGGAGAAGGTGTCCTAGAAATTTTACCAGATGGTTACGGATTTTTAAGATCTCCAGAATCTAATTATATACCGTGTTCAGATGATGTATATATTTCGCCAAATCAAATTAGAAGGTTTGGCTTAAGAACAGGAGACAGTATAACAGGCCTAATGAGAGCTCCTAAAAAAGAGGAAAGATATTTCGCAATTACCAATGTACAAACAATTAATTTTCAATCTACAGAAGGAAGCAAATATAGAGTTTTATTCGAGGATTTAACCCCACTTTATCCCGAAGAAAAAATTGCTTTAGAATTTTTAGATGGCACTAAAAGTACTTTAAGTGGTAGGGTGATAGATATCGTGTCACCGTTAGGTAAGGGGCAAAGGGCATTAGTCGTCGCTCCTCCAAGAACAGGTAAAACGGTATTGATGCAGAGTATAGCGCATGCAATAGCAAAAAATTACCCAGATATTTATCTAATTGTACTTTCAATAGGAGAAAGACCTGAGGAGGTAACGGATATGTTGAGATCTGTAAAAGGAGAGGTAGTGAGTTCTACTTTTGATGAGCCATCTCATAGGCATGTTCAATTGGCAGAGATAGTAATAGAAAAAGCAAGAAGGTTAGTAGAGTCAAAAAAAGATGTGGTAGTGCTACTGGATTCTATCACTAGATTGGCTAGAGCTTACAATGATATTGCTCCATCCTCAGGTAAAGTTTTAAGTGGAGGGGTGGATTCAAACGCTTTGCAAAGGCCGAAGAAGTTTTTTGGAGCAGCAAGAAATATCGAAGAGGGAGGCTCTCTTACAATCATTGCAACGGCACTAGTAGAAACTGGCTCTAGGATGGATGAAGTAATTTTTGAAGAATTCAAAGGTACGGGAAATGCAGAAATCGTACTAGATAGAAAAATTGCAGATAAACGTGTTTTCCCAGCTATAGATATAGCAAAATCTGGTACGAGGAAGGAAGAATTATTGATTGATAAAGCTAATTTAGCTAAAGCTTGGGTGATTAGAAAAATACTTAACCCTATGAGTACAACTGAAGCTATAGAATTTTTAACCAATAAAATGAAATATTCAAAAAATAATGATGAATTTTTTAAGCAGATGAATACTTATAGTCCGAGTAAAAAACAAGAATAGTCTAAAGTGATTTATACTGCAAGATCGCATGCGAAGGTTAATTTATTTTTAAATGTGGTTGATAGAAATACAAATGGATACCATAATCTACAAAGCTACTTTATCTTGTTGAGTTTGTCAGACTTTATCACTATTGACTCATCTGTTGATATATCTTCTTGCTCATTTGAAAATTGTAAATTAATAGAAAATAACATAGTTATAAAAGTATTAAACTACATTAATACTATTAATAATTCTTTAAAATTTGCAAAAATACATATAAAAAAAAATATTCCAATAGCTGCTGGCCTAGGTGGTGGTTCATCAAATGCTGCTGTTGTACTAAATTTATTACCCAAAATATGGAATTTTCCAGAATTAACTGCTAAACAGATAAGTGAGGTAGCGCATAATATTGGGGCGGATGTGCCTTTTTTTTATTATAATAAAAATGCATTTATTGAAGGAATAGGGTATAAGATCACCCCAATAAATATAAATAAGAAGTTATTTATTTTATTAATAAACCCTGGCTTGGCAGTGGAGACAAAAGAGATTTATTTATGTGTTAAAGGTGATTTTACTCCAAAAATTTCGTGTAATAAGGATGATATTATTTATGAAATTTTTCATGGTAAAAATGATTTAGAAAAATATGCTATACAAAAGCATCCACTTATAGGTGAGTTATTGAAGATAATAAAAAAACAAAATAATTGCCTGGTAGGTAGAATGAGTGGTTCTGGCTCAACATGTTTTGGTATATTTGAACAAGAAGAAGATGTAAAAGTAGCAATGAATAAACTTAAGGAGATATTCAAAAATTTTTGGGTTCATTATGAAAAAATTTATGTATAATTAAAGTTAGGATATAAATTTTGGTTTTTCATTGTAATAGACAGGATATGATCTGGCAGACATATGCAAATATAAATAGTTAATTTGCATTAGCAATCTTGTATTTGATAATATCAAAACCATGAGATTTATCAATAGCAATATTTTTAGAATCGAGAAATGTCTGCATAGGGGTTTTGACGGCACCGTCAAGTTAATGGAAATATGGCCGCAACACAACCCTGACCCTTAAATTTTAGGCAGCAGCTATCTCTTGGATAGCTTCATCCCAAATAAATTTAGCTTTTTGAAAATTCTCTCTTTG
>NZ_JAJBJD010000084.1 GCF_021811875.1 Candidatus Bandiella numerosa
CATGACTTACTTCTATTCCTCTGTATAATAGTTGCTCTCTCACATCACGATAGCTCTGATTAAATCTATGATATTGCCATATCGCCTGTCCTATTATCATCATTGGATATCTATGTCTGTTTGGTGTACCCCTCATCTTTTTTGATATTTATTTTTTTAAATCCTACAATTTTATAATCTTTTATTCAATATCAGAATTTTATTCTATTTTTAACTTGACTGTGCCCAGTAACTATCTCAAAATAAAAATTTTTTGCGAATAATCCACCACCATATAAAGTCTCAACATTTTTTGTGCTCATTATTTTGCGCCGCAAAGAACCTTATTTCATTCTGTTAATGCAATTAACAGAGAGGTAACGTCAAAATTATCCCTATAATTGACTATCCAAATTCTTTAGATATCTTAATCACACCACTTGACGCAATATAAGATTCCTTAGAATTACTGTAGACCATAATACCAGCTCTAGATTTTTTATTAAGTATTTGTTGCTCGACACTTTTCCTATTCACAATATTACTATTCATCATACCCCTTTTCTTACTATCATTTAATGCCATAAGCAATCCACTACTATTTTTAGCAGTTTTATTAATTTTTGTTATATATTTGCTACTATGAAGAGGATTTTTTGAATGATACATCGCTATCGCATCTTGCCAATTATTGGTTTTTTGATAATTGCTAGCAAGGTAATATGCTGAATATCCAACATTATGATATGGTGAAACCATTTGCTCTATGTTTGAAAAATTATGTTTATGATATTTATAGTTTATCTGATTACAACCTATATCTATGTTTTCTTTACCATTTGCTATATGTATTTTCAGAGCTTTGATTAGCTCATTTTTAGTGCTGAAAAATCTTGATTCTCCATTTATATTAGCAGTCCACGGCCAAGGTTGAAGCCTCCTTGAATTTTTATCATACTTTCCAGATTCTACCAAAGATATTAAATATAAAAAATTCTTGGGAATATTATACTTTCTTTCAAAAAGTTTAGTTGCATTTAAGCAATGCAATACATCAGAGGAATTATATTCTGATGCATTTGATATTTTTAAATTTGAACCAATCAATGCGCCAAACATAACAAAAACAACTAAAGCTTTGGCCAAAATATCAGAGCCACTCCCTTTCTTTATTTTGTTATAATAATAAAAACTTATTATAGGTGTCAAAATAATATAAAATAATCCTATTACTGGTAAAAGAACCCAAGGCTCAAATATAATACCAGTAAAAATAATGCCCGAAACTATAAGTATAATATTTACTCTTTCTCTTGGTACAGTCATTTTTTTGGCAGAATAAACTGGAATTTTGCTTATCATTAAAAGACCTATTATAGTCATGTATATTGCATTATACCAATATGAATATACATATGATTTATCAGTAAAAAGTTCAAAAGCACACATCATCGGAATCAATAATAAACCCGCAGCAACAGGCATTGGAACTCCAATAAAAAAATTATTTTTAATTTCATCATTCTCATTATCACTACTTTGCACATTAAATCTGGCAAGTCGTAACGCTGAGCAAGCTATGTAAAGCAAAACGACAGCCCATCCAACCCCTTTATATGGTATTTCTATGAGCGACCATAAATAAACTGCAATACCAGGAGCAACTCCAAAATTACATAGATCAGCTAAAGAATCTAGTTGAGCACCAAATTCACTAGTAGAATTTAATAGCCTGGCAATTCTACCATCAATACCGTCAAGAAATGCAGCAATTACAATTAATGCTGCAGCTATATTAAATTTCCCATCCAATGAATACCTAATGGATGTTATGCCTAAACATAACGCTAATATCGTAATCATGGAAGGTATAAGCTTCTGTATTGGTATGTTTAATTTTTTAGGTGCTATAGACATTTAAATTACATAACTATTTATTTGTTGTCGCTTACTTTTTTTCTTACAACCTTAGCTTTGGTCATATTTACAGGCACACTCTTATCATCTTCCTTGGAGCTAACTGATTTTTTAGGCGCAGAATTTTTTAAGCTCATTTCTTTTATATCTTTAAATTCGCCAATAACTGTCTCCCCACCTATCATTCTTTGCCCTTCCAATACCTTGATATCAAAGCTTGTTGGTAAATAAAGATCCACTCTACTTCCAAATCTAATTATACCAAATCTTTCTCCTGTTGTTACTTTTTTCCCTTCTTTTAAATCACATACTATTCTACGAGCGATGAGCCCTGCAATCTGAACAACGCCAATTTCCTTTTTATTACTTAGCTCTAAAAGGATTGACTGTCTTTCATTATGCTCACTAGCCTTATCCAATGATGCATTGAAAAATTTACCATGATGATAATTAAGTTTTTTCACTATTCCAGCTATTGGTATTCTATTAACATGCACATCAAATACATTTAGAAATATGCTTATTCTGTTCATTTCATCTTGTGTATTTGCTATTTCCTCTGGTAATTTCGCCCTTTCAATTTTTTGCACTATTCCATCAGCAGGACTAACAACTACATTTTCTTGCTTGGGAACTACCCTGTTTGGATCGCGAAAAAAGAAGATGCACCATAGAGTTAATATAACTCCGATCCAACCCAAAGGTGGAGACCATACAAAAAATATCAACGTGATTATCGCAAAGATACTTATAAAAAAATATCCCTCCTTATGGATGCTTGGGATAAATTCTCTGATATGATCTAACATAAAATACATAAATTAATTTTATTACCTTATATCACTATATAGCACACAACTCAAATTGAAAAATTTTTATTCTACTGGTATTTTCTCTTTACTTTTACTTTTTTTGTAATACAAATGAGAAAAATTTAGGTAATAACTTATTAGATTTTTCTTTATTATAGTAGCAATTTGCTTCGTAGTTGCGCATGTGCAAAATGATATTATCTCCCCTACATTTCCTGATATGATTAAATTTTTTAACACAAACCCTAAGATATTTCATCTACTAAGTAGCAGTTATTCCTTAGGGGTAACTATAGGTAGCTTTTTCATAGGTCCTATTTCTGATTATGTAGGCAGAAAAAAGACACTGTTAGCTGGATTGTCTCTTTTAACAGCTGGTTGCATCGGTAATATGCTATCTTCAAACATATATTATCTAATATGTTTTAGCTTTTTTCAAGGGATTGGTACAGCTGCCCCAATGGTTGTGTGTGTTGCGATGATATTTGATGTTTGCAATAAGGAAAGAGCAAGGACTTTTATTGGTTTGCAAAATGGAATATTAACCTTTGGAAAAGCAATTGCCCCAGTAATAGGAGGATATTTGGGATTGCTACTAAGTTGGCAGTTTAATTTTTTATTAATTACAATTTTTACAAGCTTATCAATATTATTGATATCAATATTTATTGACGAAACCAACCAATTTATTCCAAATTCCTCTCAAAAAAATCAAAATTACCTACTTAATAATCTACATCAAATTTACAAAAATTATCTATTTTTGCTTTTGGATAAAGTAATGGTGGCATATCTTTTTGTCCTTGGATTTATGGCATGCAGTATAATCACCTTTACTGTAAGCGCTTCAATCTTATATATAAACCATCTAGGAGTGGGTAAAAGTGTATATGGATATTATCAGGGAGCTGTATGGGCTGTTTTTGGTACGTTTTGTTTTTTAACACGCTATATTACTAAATATACAAACATTTCTGTGGCAAAAAAAATAGGATTTTCCCTGATGATTATTGGTTGCGCTTTACTTAATTACACTGCTTATATATCAACCACCCCATATTTGATTACATTAAGCATGATGATATGTAGTGCAAGCTTCGCAATTTTGATAACAATTTTATTCACTGACGCAATGTCACTTCACCCTCATATTAAGGGCGCAAGCTCATCAATAATTGCATCTACTAGAACTCTTTTAGTAGCAATTGCTGTAGCTTTAGCAGGTTATTTTTTTAATGGAACTATTATACCTTTAACAGCTATAATTACAGTTTTACTTGGCTTAGTTATAATAATATACGCATTTATCATTGCCCCACAAACATGTAAGGCAAATACATACTAATTTATCAACTATTATTGCCATGATTAATAACGTGCCCCACTCTAATAAATTACTTTTTCGTTAATATCTACTATTCGTGAATATGTTATTGCAAATTAATGATGTGCGAGACGATAGTTTCCATATAACTAGAAAATACGCTACCCATATAATTTAAGGATAACAATAAAGAAAAAAATACAGCTATGATTTTTGGCACAAATGAAATTGTGGGCTCCTGAATTTGTGTTAAAGCCTGAACTAATGATATTAATACACCAACAACTAACGCTACCAAAAGAAGTGGCAAGGACAACTTTAATAACACTATTAGACTATCTTGTGCTATTTCTATAATAGTTCCTGCATCCATTCTAATTTAACTTTTCATTTAGTTGTTTATTGGGCACAGTCAAGTTAAAAATAGAATAAAATTCTGATATTGAATAAAAGATTATAAAATTGTAGGATTTAAAAAAATAAATATCAAAAAAGATGAAGGGCACACCAAACAGACATAGATATCCAATGA
>NZ_JAJBJD010000006.1 GCF_021811875.1 Candidatus Bandiella numerosa
TGCTGCTCACCAGGCTCTCGATCTGAGCTACTTTGAGAAGATTAATCTCTTCTCTATGTACTCTGCTTTTGGTAAACACAAATCTGAAACCGCCCTATGCGACATCGCTTGTACGGTGGTGTGAGAGCGAGGTGCTGCAATGCGCCTCTCTACTCGATTTGAGAAAAATTATAAATTTTACGGAAAAATATCAAAAGTGTTCTCAAACAATATATTATTTGATGCTGAAAGAAAGGAGGAAAATTTTTATTTTAATTTTGGAAAAATAACTTTTTTATCAGGAAATAATACAGGATTATGCTTCCAAGTAAAAAATTTTAAAAATGGTGAAATTGAATTGATTCTGCCTAGTATTTATAAATTAGAAATAGGGGATACATACTCAGTCATAGCTGGATGTGATAAAAATTTTTCATCATGTGTTACCAAATTTAATAATGCATTGAATTTTAGGGGAGAACCATATATTTCTAAGGTTCTAACTCGTCTTTAATCTATTAAAAATTGCTGATAATGGAAAAGCTAGGACTGATAAAAATATACAAAACAGCTCCTTTGAAAGATTAAAATAGAAATCAGTACCAATTTTTGGATGAATAAAAAACCCTATTATTCCTAAACAAATTGATGAGTATGCAAAAAAAGTACTTTTTTTAAAATTGAAATAGGATAATACTATCGGAAAAAATAGCGTGCACACCATTATTTGATAACTTAATAACATTGTCTCAATAATATTATCAAAATAATTTGCTATTACAATTCCAAAAAAACCAAGCAAAATAGTTATAATCCTTGTTTTAAGTATATTATCAGAAAGTGAATTTTTCTTAAAATCTAATGTTAAATTTGAACTTATTGCACACAATAACGAATCACCAGTTGAGATAATAGCACATAAAACCGCAAGCGCTGCTATGGATGTGATAAAACTATTTGAAGTACTAATAAAAAAGAATATCATCTCACTACTTCCAATAGGAATGTTCTCAATACTCCTAGCTGCTATACCAAAAATAAGTGGCAAAAAGGAAAAGCCAAGCAATAAAACTCCTGCTATAAAGGCTGATATATATGCCGTTTTTGAATTCTTAGCAGAGAAAAATTTTTGCGCCATATCTTGCTCTATGAAGACAAATAAAAATGGAACAATTATATATGGTGCAAAAAGCGCTTTATCTTTATTGACGATACTATGAAACAAATTGTCTAATGAGAATTGTATATATTCATATTTGTTGAAAATATAGTATCCCATAATAATCGCAAAGGTAACAAATATAAAGATTATTTGCACAATATCTGTATAAATTATGGCCTTTAGCCCCCCTAATACCGTATACAGTATTAATATTGTCCAAAATATATAAACTACAAACTCATTTTCAATGCCAAATGCAATTAAAAATTTTCTGGTACCTACTATTAAAGAAATTAATATTCCATAAAGAGAAATTATAGATATAGCAGAAGCTATTTTTCTAAGAAATTTCGACCCATATTCCTTTTCAAATAATTCGGCTATAGTTGAAATATTTTTTTCTCTTAACTGTTTTGCACCAAAAATTGCAACTGCAATTAAACCAAGCGATATACCAAGAGAGTAAAATATACCATATATTCCGTATTTGTAGGCAAAATCAGATGTTCCAAGCATTACACCAGGCCCTAATTGTGTTGCCAACAATGCTATACTAACAGATATAACTCCTAATTTCCTATCAGCTAAAAAATAACTATCATTGGTACTTATCCCCCTCGATGATTTATATCCGATATATATTAATATAAAAAGAAGTATTGCCGAAAATGTTACGAAATAATAGCTCATACAGTACTGTTAATACTTTAAAATATAGAACACAAAAAAGATCTTTAATAACCAGTCCCTGCAGGCTTCCTAAAAGATTTATGTTTCCTTTTTCTTGCTTCAGTACTTTTTCTAAGCTTTTTTTCAGAAGGCTTTTCATGGTGCCTTTTTTCTCTCATTACTTTAAATATGCCCTCTCTTTGCAATTTCTTCTTAAGAATTTTTAAAGAATAATCAACATTGTTGAATCTAACTTGAACTTCTACCAAAATATTATAATTTTTGTTATTAATTTACGGTGGATTTTACAACAAACAACTATAAAAGTAAACAGCGAAGTGAGCACAATACAGATATTAATTAAAATTTATTCATTGGCAATAATCAATAATTCTAATATTAATAAATTATTACTTTGTATATAGCTTCTCTAAATATCTGGCAATTAGGTCAACTTCAACATTTACTCTTGACCCAATGCTAATGTGGGATAAATTCGTATTATCCCACGTATGTGGCACTATATTAACTTCAAAAAAAGTTTTGCTCACTTTATTAACAGTAAGCGATATCCCGTTAATTGTAATAGAGCATTTATAGGTGATATATTGATTTAGTTGCTTAGGTAATATAAATCTTATTTTGTGAGAATCTCCATCTTTTTCAATTTTAGACACTTCAGTATGGCAATCAACATGACCCTGAACAAAATGTCCATTTAATAAATCCCCTACCCTTAGTGATTTTTCTAAATTCACTTTATAACCTAAATCCCAATAATTAACGTTGGTCACTCTTCTTGTTTCTGATGAAATTTGTGCAATAAAGCTGTCATGACTAATTTCAATCACTGTAAGACAAATTCCATCACAAGAAATCGAGTCTCCAATACTAATTTTATTGGCATCTAATACAGTTTTAATCTCCACTTTCCAATCATCAGTATCTTTATTTAGTACTGATACGATGCCAATGTCTGTTATAATACCGCTAAACATGTCATATTTCTTGTTGCATAAAACTTAAAAACAGCTATCTTAAAACTGACTGCTAGTCAATTTAATAATCTTTTTTGTGCTATGAAAATATATCTTGATAGTTGTGATGTAGACCTAATCAAAAAATATAAAGATTTAGGCTTTATTGACGGAGTAACAACTAACCCTTCAATCATTGCAAAATCTGGCAGAGATTTTAAAAAAGTTATTAAAGAAATTTGCGATGTTATTGATACATCTATAAGTGTTGAAGTACTATCAACTGATTATCAAAACATGCTTAAAGAAGCGGAAGAATTTTCAAAAATCGCACCGCAAATTACTATAAAATTACCAATTACAGAAGATGGTCTGAGGGCATGTAAAGCATTATCTGAAAGGGCTTTTAAAACCAATATGACTTTGTGTTTTTCACCATTACAAGCATTGTTAGCAGCAAAAGCAGGAGCTACTTATGTCTCTCCCTTTATCGGAAGACTTGACGATATGGGAAGAGATGGAATTGATTTAATTGCAGATATTTGCTCTATTTATGAAAATTATCCAGATATATCAACTCAAATTTTAGCAGCTTCGATAAGGCATCCAATCCATATAATTCAAGTTGCTAAGCTTGGCGTTGACGTGATAACATTGCCACCAAAATTAATTGAGGTTATGATCAATAATCCTCTAACTGATAAAGGTATTGAAATTTTTTTAAATGACTGGAATAATATAGAAAAGTAGTTTTAAAAATTATTAGGATAGTAGTGGGGTTACTGATTTGCACATTTTTTATAAGTGCTAATGCACAAGAAAATGTGCTTGAGGTGTATAAAAATTACATAGATTTTCTATCTAAAAACGATACTGTAATTTCGCAAAATATTGCAAATGCAGATACTCCAAAGTATTTACCAAAAAAATTAGAGGATAAAAAAAATCCTTTTAGCTACGATATCAAATTGGATACAACTAACCCTATGCATATCCACGCTGAGGAAAAAAATTCTAAATATAAGCTATCAACTGCTGAAATAGTTGAAATCAAACCTGATGGAAATGCCGTAACCTTAGAAAATGAATTGTTAAAAAAGAATCAAAATTCAGTGAAGTTACATCAAGTTTCAAATATGTACAGTAAAGCAAAAAATATGATGAAATATGCAATTACAGGACAAATGAAATGATAAAAAATATTTTTTTTCTATCAATATTAGCATTATTTGCTAGCAATTTTAATGGAATCATTATCTCCTTTGCTGGTGAAAAAATAATTAGTGATCCACTAGAAGCGTCTATTAAAATATCATCATCAGGTATGCAAGCTCAAAGTCAAAGACTTAAAGTCGTTGCACAAAACATTGCAAATTCTAATGTTACTGGTAAAACTCCAAATGAAAATCCATATAGAAGAAAAATAATTTTTTTCAAAAATGTTTACGATCCAAAATTGGATGCAAAAGTACTAAAAGTTGATTCCATAAAAGAGGACCAATCTGATTTCACACTTAAATATGAACCAAATCATCCAGCAGCAGATAATAATGGTATGGTAAAATACCCAAACGTAAATATAATAATTGAAACTGTTGACTCTAAAGAGGCGCAAAGGACATTTGATGCAAATGTAAATTCATTAGAAATAGCAAAGTCAAATCAAAACAAAATTCTTGAATTAATGAAATAATATTATGACAACTTCATCGTCTATTAAACCAGATTTCAGTAATGCTGTTGAGGCATATAGAAAGGCAAATAAAAATGTTAAAAACCTTAGTGCATCATCAGAAAACAGTAAAATTAGCACAAATTCTGGACATGGTGTTTTATATGCTGGGGATAAAATGGATGTCTTATCTCAAGGCGTTACTAAAACCTCACAATTTTCTAGTATTGTTCAGGAATTGATAAAAACAAGAGTGCAAAAGGTCAAAAATGCCGATAAAATCTCATTAGATGCAATCAAAGGGCGGACAGGAATGATTGAAGTAATGGAGGCGATAAATAATTCGGAAATAGCATTGCAGGAAATCGTTACAGTTAGAGATAAAATAGTCGCTTCCTACTTAGATATTTTAAAAATGCCACTTTAGATTAGACCTCTTTCGAAATTCGCTTATGTGGATGAAATGCTAGGCGATTTAGGCGCAGAGGACCGGAGTGTACTTGATGCACATGAGGACTCGAGCACAAAATCAACGACGCGTATCAACACAGAAGTAGAGCTTCGAAAGAGGTCTATTTTAAAATGATATTTAGCACGCATACGATTGAATTCATAGGCACCAAATAAAGCCCCCATAATTAAAATCTTTAAACGATACCACAAAAATATATGGCAATTTCTGATAAAAAAAGGGGTTGCCTAAAACATAAAGGCAACACCTCCAACGAATAAGGGATCTTGAAAATCAAACTTTTTAAAAAAAGTATTCTTTGATGTTTCAATTACAAAACATCTTGATTCTATATGTTGAAATAATTTATTCAAGAAATAAATCTTAGTAACCAATTTTATTTTTATCTGAATTACCATAATGAAAAAAACTTTACTATAAAAGGAAATTATAATTTTGATATGACCCAACATAATATTAAATTTAGGTGTTTATATACAACCAATAGCAAATCCAAAAAAAATTAACATCCCAATAGCAAAATTACTTTTAACCTTCTTTAAGCAATCTTCTGGCGAATTTAAATCAACATTATCAATTTGTTGAGATAACATGAAAAAACCCATAAGTATAACTATAAAAAATATAACATTTAGGTTAGCATTTAACCCTGCTATATCTAATGAAAAAATAAAAAATTTATATAGATATCTCACTATTTCTTTTGTATTATCACCAAAAGCTATTGCCGTGGATTTAACACCAATTTTTTCATCATCTTTTTTATCTTGATGTGCATATATTGTATCATAACCAATAGTCCAAAAAATTGATGCTATATATATTAAGATAGGTACAAAGGAAATATATTGCTCAACAGAAAACCATGCAATAAAGATACCTAAATTAAAGGTAGCACCGAGAAATATTTGTGGATAGTAACTATACCTTTTTATTAATGGATACACCATAATTAACCCCGTTGTTAAAATACCAAAATAAATTGACTTCGGCGGAAGTAATAATAATATAAATAAGCCAATGATCAGCAGCACAAGAAGGAATTTAACTGCATTTTTAAGCGTTAATTCACCACTTGCAAGCGGCCTCATTTTTGTGCGCTCTACATACTTATCAATATCCCTGTCTATGATATCATTGATTACTACACCTGCACCTCTCATTATAACAGCTCCAAAAGTAAATATTATAAAGAGACATAAAAAATGAAGAATATCATAAGAAACAACTGCTAAAGTCCATAAAACAGGCATCATAACTAACTGAGTCCCCACAGGTTGATGCAATCTCATCAATCTTGCATAAGGATTTGCATCTGCAAATTTGAAAAAATCTACAGATATTTTTTCAATCATTCGTATCTTTTGTTTGACATAGGCATTACCTTTATCAGCATAACTTTGAAAATTACTGCTTGGTTGCTTTTTCATCACCTGGTAATATATAATCTTCGCCTTCCCACGGGCTTTTAAAATCAAAATCTCTAAATTCTTGTGCTAATTTCACTGGTTCGTAAATTACCTTTTGCTTTTCCAAATCATACCTAACCTCAACATTACCAGTTAATGGAAAGTCTTTTCTCATAGGAAAACCAGAAAATCCATAATCTGTTAATATCCTTCTCAAATCATCATTTCCCACAAAAAATATTCCATACATATCCCAAACTTCTCTTTCATACCAATGTGCTGAGCTAAAAACATCTTTCACAGTTGGAACAAAGTCTTCATCAGAAACTTCAACTTTCACTTTTATTCTAAGATTATGCTCTATACTTAAAAGCTGATAGACCACTGTAAATCTTTTGTCCTTTTTTGGGTCATCAACTCCACAAATATCGAGTAAAATTTTAAAAAGGTAACTCTGCTCATCTCTTAAAATTATTAAAACCTGCTTTAAATCACTCTCTGACACTGTTATGGATAGTTCCTCAAACGATATATGAAAGTCACTTATTAAATCTTCTAATCTCTTATCACTTTGCAGTTTCTTGGATAATTGCTGTACATCCATTATGTTTTTTAATAAAAATATATTTAAAATTTACTGTAAGGTTAGCAAATATTGCAAAATTCTGCAATTAATTATACTGTTTTAAAAATTATAACATAATTTAAGATGGCTAGAATCAATGAAATTTGTAAGAAACAGACCTATATTAGGTCATTATATTGCAAAGAAGATAGCAAATTTCAGGATATTTTTCAAAGTGCTAACGATAAAAAATATATTCAATTAAGCCCTGAGGAGGGAAAGTTATTAAGCATGCTTATTGCCATTCATAAATCAAAGTATGTTTTAGAATTAGGTACCTTAGTAGGTTATTCGTGTTGCTGGATAGCATCGTCCCTACCAGAAGATGGAAAAATTATAACATTAGAAGCAGATATAAATAGTCATAACATAGCAAAACAAAATTTTGCTAAAATGCCGTTTGCTAATAAAATCACTGCCATTCACGCTGATGCGATAGATTTTTTAAAAATTCTCAATCTAGATTATAAATTGGATGCGGTTTTCATTGATGCTAAAAAAGATGATTATCCATTATATTTAAAACTGACCTATCCATTTTTAAAAGTAGGTGGTCTAATTATTGCTGATAATACCCTTTTATTTGGGAGCGTATTTGAAGATTCAATACCAAAATATCATAAAAAATGGCAAGCAATGAAAGATTTTAATCTTGATATAAGCAATCAACAAAAATATAAAAGCCTAATTTTTCCTACCAATGACGGCCTATCCGTCAGTATAAAACTTTAAGGTTGATAAGTTATAACTTAACATATCCGTATATCAATATTTCATCATGCATTTTAGGATTTCAGGTAGCTTGAAGTTTTATATTGGAAATTAAACTAATTACAGAATATTGGTCAATAGAGCTATTATTTTTCTAAATCTTCGTCAATTTTTGATTTTTCATTTATACCTTTTCTGAATGACCTTAAACCTTTACCCAACTCACTCATGACCTTTGGTAATTTACCAGCACCAAACAACACAAAAACAACGAGTAATATTAAAAGTAGCTCTCCAAATCTGCCAGACATTACAAAATAAACTTGATATAATTGTTCGTTTAGTGAATATTATTGTATTGAAAAATTAATAAATTAGCAAGCTTATAAATAAAAATGCATTTTCAGGATATAATATTTAAACTTCAAACTTATTGGAATCAGCAAGGCTGTGTGATACTTCAACCCTTAGATACTGAGGTAGGAGCTGGCACATCTCATCCTGCAACAATGCTAAAATCGCTCAACGATAAAGAGTGGAATGTTGCTTATGTACAACCATGTAGGAGGCCAACAGATGGTAGATACGGAGATAATCCAAATAGAATGCAACATTACTATCAGTTTCAGGTTCTGATGAAACCATCTCCTGATGATATACAAAAGAAGTGCCTAGATAGCCTAGAGCTTTTAGGAATAGATAATAAACTGCACGACATAAGATTTGTTCATAGCGATTGGGAAAATCCTACCCTTGGCGCATGGGGATTGGGATGGGAAGTATGGTGCAATGGTATGGAAATAATTCAATTTACCTACATGCAACAAGTTGGAGGAATCCCTTGTAAATTAATCCCTGGAGAAATAACATATGGGTTAGAAAGGTTAGCTATGTATATTCAAGATAAGGATAGTGTTTGGGATCTAATTTGGAATTCAAGCGGTATTACTTATGGAGATATATTATTATCTCAAGAAAAGGAATTTTGTGAATTTAATTTTAATGCAGCAAATACTGAGATCTTAATCACACATTTTAAAGATTATGAAAAAATGGCTTTAGAACTCATAAATAAAAACCTCATTTACCCTGCATACGATTGTTGTGTAAAATCCTCACATCTATTTAATATTCTAGAGGCCAGAGGTGTATTAAGTGTAACTGAAAGAGCATCATATATAAGTAGAGTCAGAAACATTGCAAAAAATTGCTGTTTGAAATTTGCGGATAATCATTAAAACACCTAAGTGCAACTGGCAGGTTAATTAAAACTATATCAACAATTTAATTATTGATTATTACTTAAAGATTTTGCAAAATCATCTGGTCATTAAATTCAATAGGTTTATACTTGTAGCCTACCTCATTCATTATTTTAATTTCTAATTTCTCCATAATCTCTGACTCTTCATCTAAAATGTGATTATATCCAAATAGATGCAACAATCCATGAATTAGTATATGGGAAAAATATTCCTCAAAAGTCTTTTCCTGTTCTAAGCTTTCGCTCATTATTCTCTCAAAACTAATTGCTATGTCACCTAAAAACATATAGTTATTAGAATCTAAAACACTATTTATAGTATCTTTTTGAATCTTATAGAAAGGAAATGACAATACATTTGTTGTACTGTCCTTATTTCTAAATTCTTTATTTAAATTATGAAGTCTTTCATCATCCGCTAATAACAACGATACCTCGACTGATTTATTTTCATAACCTCCACCCAAGACATTAAAAATAACAGCTTTCATAACTTTTTTACAGTGCTCATGTACACTAAAATTCACTGATGTCCAATTTGACGATTTGACGGATATATCTATCAAAAACTCTTCTGAAGATGATATGGGTAAGGGGTCTGGGTCCGACATACTATAATTTTATGTTGTGAAAAATTGTAACAGTACTTTTTGCATTTTTCAATTTAATTAATCAATATCTGTATTATAAATTGATAATTTATAATTTTTACCACTACATGCTTCAAAAAGCACTAAAATAAAATAATATGTTATAATCATAAAACAAGCAGAAATGATAACATCACTCAAAAAATGTTTGCCTTGTATAATCCTTATCAAACCGAGTGTTACAGTAAAAATAGAAGTGCCTAATATCATAAATCTCCTTCTTTTACCAATTTGTTCTAGGGAATATATCAAAAAAAGCATCCCTATAGAAGTGTGAAATGATACAAATGAACAATTGGATTTACATTGCTTTGAAACTTTAAATGCTGGTGAAAAAGTCAAATCACCATTAAATTCTCTAACATTCGCAGGTCTTGCTCTTCCAAAATGATGCTTTGAATAAACTTGTACTATCATTAAGGAGCCTATAAAAAACACTAGTAATACTATTATTTGCGATTTATAACTTTTATAATTAAATGATTTAGTTTTTATAAAGGTGAGCAGGATCAATATAGAGTTATATGCAAGTAATAAAAATGCTAAAAAATATGCTGAATTAGCAATAAATTTTAGGATAAAATTATTAGCAAAATAAAATTTATGCTTACTTTCCGAAAAAAATAATTTAGAAAATTCAATATCTATTCCAGGATAAGTAATGAAGATCATTGATATGATAGATGTAAATAAAATTGAATATAGCAACTTCTTCATTTTAAGTTATTTTTTTGTTTAATAATTATCAGGAATGTAGTTTTCATCATGTTTAGCAAGCAATTCTTCTGCCTCAAATTGCTCATCACTTCTGTTAAATTTACCATATATTATAACATTTTGCCCTTCCTTAAAAAGGCTTGGCACCACTCCCTTAAATATAACTTTCATTTCTCGTTTATCATCATGAACTACGAACTCTACAACATTATTAATATATCTTATACTTCTTTTTTTTACAATACCACCCACTCTAATAGGTTTTATGTTGTTTTCAGCATACGGTTCATTTAATACATCGGAAGGGGTTTTATATAATACAATATTACTACTAAAGGTGTATAATAATACTGCCAAACCTATTGAGGCTACAAGAAGAAAGAAAAAAATCACTATAATTCTTTGCGTTAAAAATCTATTTTTTAACTTCATTACCTTTTATAAATTGTTTAATAAAATGCAACTTAATCAAAGGAAATAAAGAAAAGATTAATGTTATTATTATAAAGCTAAGATATGCAAAAAATACATAGTGTTGAAAGTAACTTTTCACTATTCCTGTATGTCTTCCTCATTTTTAAATAGCTGCTCACTCTGAGGCTCTTGTGATTCTTTTAATGATTCTATTTCAGCTAAAACTTCTTCATTAATTTGGTTGAAAGTTTTTTTATTAATATTTGACTGAGCCCTATTATCACCATCAATAAAAGTTTTTTTAACAATTGATTTTTCCAAATTTTCAACATCTAAAAGCCCTGCTGCAATCTCTCTCAATGCAACAATAGCTTCCTTATCTTTTTTAAGATTATCAATTTGTGCAACGGCACCATGATTCAACTCTTTTCCTCTTTGTGCAGCAACAAGAATCAACTCAAACCTATTTGCCACATATTCATTACAGTCCTCAATAGTAATTCGTGCCATAGTCTATATCAGTTTTGTTCTATATTTTTTTCATCAATTACATCAGTTTTATTATCAGATTTACTATCACCTGCATTCATCTCTTTGTTTCGTTTTTTTTCAGCTTCTAAAGAATTTTTCGCTTCTTCTTTTGACCTAGCCACTACCAATCTCATTTTGGCATCAACTTCTGCATGCAATTCAACTGTTATATCATGAAAACCAATTTCTTTAATTTTTTCACCTAAAACAATGCTTTCTAATGAAACTTCCACCTGAAATTCCAATTTTAAAATATTTGTAATGTCTTTATTAGTTACCGAACCATATAGCTTACCATCATCTCCAGCTTGCCTAATTACCACTAATGTCTTTCCATCAATGAGCTTGCTGTTTTTTATAGCCAACTTACTTTTTTCAGCATTAGCCTTTTCAATTATCTCTTTTTCTGCCTCAAACTTCTCTTGATTTTCCTTTGTAAATCTAAGAGCCTTCTTACGTGTAAAAAGATAATTCCTAGCATAGCCATCTTTAACATCAACCATGTCTCCTATATTACCAAGATTTTTAATTTTTTCTAATAGCAGTACTTTCATAATAAATTCCTAAACCGATTATAAAACTGTATATGGCAACAAAGAAAGATGCCTTGCTGTTTGGATAGCTTTTCTGAGTAACCTTTGTTTTTTTGGCGAAATATTTGATATTCTAGATGGTATTATCTTACCCTTTTCTGAAATATGCTTTTTCAAAAGCTCTACATTTTTGTAGTTGATTAAGCTATTGTTAACATCCTCTAGTGGACACGATTGTTTCTTTTGGGTCGATGAAGTTCTATTGAACAACAGCGTATTAGGTATTAAATTTTCCATTGTCATTTCCACTGCAATCAATCTTTAGTTTCACTTGGTGTTTGCATCATTAACGTAGGTCTATCATCAATGCTGTCGACCTTAATCGTTAAAAATTTTATTATATCTTCACTGACTTTAAAATCATTTTCAATCTTACTCACTACATTAGGCGATGCATTAAGCCCTAGAAAAATATAATGGCCCTTCTTATTCTTTTTTATTTCATAGGCCAAACTTCTAAGTCCCCAATACTCTTTTTTAACCACCTTACCGTCCATTTTTTCCACTAAATCTTTGTATTTGTCAGCAAGCTTGTGTACATCTTGAGCTGGCAAATCCTGTCTTATTATGAAAGTGCATTCATAAAATCTCATTTATGCTCCAATAGTTGTTAAATATTTAAAGTTTACAAATATTGCACAAAACCATTATAACTGCAAGCTAATTATGAATTTATGATAAAAATTTATCAAAAAACAAACCTAAAAATAAAATAGCATTAACAATTAACATAATAAGCGAAAATTTTAAGATAGCTAAATAACTATTATTATCTTTTTGCTTAGTACTTTTAGTATCTATTATCTCCTTAATTTTGCTAATAAATTTCTCTTTTTGCTTTTTTAATTTTAAAATTTTCCCCCTTCTTCCTAAATTTTCTTTTGCCCAATTTTTTATCCATGGGCTTGCTAATTTCCACATATTAATTTCAGGGTTAAGGTTGTAACTAGTCCCCTCAATTGTTAAAATTGTTTTATGTAATAATAGCAATTCAGGATGAATTTTAACTGAAAATTTTCTACTAATTTCAAACAATTGCTTTAATAATCTACCAAGAGATATTTCTTCCAATGATTTTCCAATAATTGGCTCTCCAATACTTATGCATGCTAATTCAAATTTATACTCTGATTGATCTTTTGGAACAAATCCTGTTTTAAAATGTAAATCTTTTATTTTCTCATATTCCTTGTTTAGAAATCCATAAACTACCTCAGCCACAAATGTCTTTAACTCATAATCTAAATAACAAACTATTCCGAAATCCACTAAAGCTATATCACCATTTTTCATTATTATTATGTTTCCGGGATGTATATCAGCATGAAAAAATCCATCTCTACACGCTTGATTAAAAAATGTTACAGCTAATTTTTTGGTTATTTCTTCTAAATTATGTTTGGCATTTATCAATTCTTGTTTATCGCCAATTGGCACGCCGTCTATCCATTCTGAGGTTAAGATATTTTTCGCAGTTAGCGGCCAATGTATTTTTGGAATATATATATCCAAATCTCTTTTGCAATTTTCTTTAATTTTATTTGCCGCCGCTCCTTCAAGCCTTAAATCTAATTCAATTTCTGAGGCTTTTTTGAGGGTATCAATTATTTCATTTATCTTGATTTTTTTTTTATTTTTTAAAAATATATTTAATACAGATGATGCTGATTGAATAAAATTTAAATTATCTAAGTATTTTTTTTTAATTTTTGGTCTTAGAATTTTAACAGCAACAACTTCCCCTTTTTTTGTTACCGCTTTATGAACCTGCGCTATAGAAGCGGCAGCAATACTTTGATCATCAAAGGAAGAAAACACATCTTCAATATTTAAATTAAATTCCGATTTAAATATTTTTTTTACTTCATTAAAACTAAATGCTGGGAGCTTGTCTTGTAATTTTGCTAATTTTGCTGTAATTTCTTCACCCAGTACATCTGATCTAGTCGACATCACCTGCCCTAATTTTATAAAAGCAGGGCCTAATTTTGGCAAAATTTTTGCCAATTTATTTCCTATTTTACCTTTTATTTTAGACCTATTTGAAGCATTTTCATTTATTTTCAATAAAAACAAATATACACCTATATTGCTTTTAACCAGGACGAGTAATAGTTGAATGGAAAAATATATATTTTTAAAAATTTGCATATTTATTCTATTCTTTTCCAAATTCTTTTTTTAGCAATATAAAATAGTATTGTAAAAAATGATAAGAATATCAAAACTTTTATACCTAGTGATTTTGATTCTTGCATTTCAGGTTCAGCAACCCATTGCAAAAAATTCACTATATCTTTAGCCATTTGATCAACAGTGGCTTTAGTTCCATCATCAAATTCTACTTGCCCTTCAGTATGAAGTGGCGGAGTCATAGCTAATTGATCCCCTCCTGCCATAAAATATGGATTGTAATACATATTTTCTCCCAACTCAAAACTAGAAGGTGGATTACTATACCCAGTCAATAACGAATATACATAATTAGCCCCATCATGCCTTGCTTTAATGATAAGTGATAAATCTAAGGGATATGCTCCATTATTAGCAGCTCTTGCAGCTTTTTCATTTGGATATGGTCCTGGTATGATATCTGATAACCTGGCTGGTCTTTCAAACATCTCTCCTTCATCATTTGGCCCGTCCTTTACTTCATATTCAGAAGCTAAGGCCTTTACTTCCTCTTCACTAAACCCAATCTCCATTAAATTTCTAAAAGCAGCTCTTTTAATTGAATGACATGCAGAACAAACTTCTTTATATACCTTAAAGCCTCTTTGAATAGATTGTTTGTCAAATTTACCAGTCATTCCATCAAACGACCATTTCATTTGCACTGGGCGCTTAGGTTCATCTGATGCATCTGATTCAATACAATTTACTTGTAGTAAAAGACCGACACTAAAGGCAAATATTGCAAATTTTTTCATCATTGACGTATCTAATAATTTTAAATCTTTTTGAAAAATCAATATATCAGTATTTATATCAAAAATGCACTTCTAACAAGTTTTAAATAATGAAGCGTTCAAAGAGGTGGTCTTGGAATTAAAACAGTACTAAAAGATGCTGGACTGAGAATATTTTACTGAAAGTTTTATAGCAAAAATAGACCATATTTAACACTTTTCTTACTTACTCCAGTAGAGATAATCCTATTAGCTTAAGCTATGTATCACGAGCAAATTAATATATAAAGGAAGCATAAATATTAGATAGCGTATAAATAGGAAAAGTGCTAACCTTTGACCTAAAACAATACAGGTATCAAATGGATTTTGAAATAATAGTAAGAAAAAAAGAAAAAGGCGAGGTAGTATCAGAGAGGCTAATTAAGAAAGTAGAAATAAAGAGAGCTGAGACGATACTGGAATTAGGGTTTAGGCATAAAGAGCAAATAGGGATCATAGGTGCTATACAAGATGAATATATACCGCTGCAAGT
>NZ_JAJBJD010000007.1 GCF_021811875.1 Candidatus Bandiella numerosa
ACAACAATATGTTGTTCTTTTTATTATGCACGCTCCCAATACTCTACTACTACAAAACGTCCCAATTTCTACACACCTTTCTTCCTGCTTCATCTTCGCCAGATTCTTATCTCTTGCGCTACATTTTGCTCCTAACATCTTTCCCCATCCTCCTAACTTCGTACAACAATTTGTATATCCTCCTATTTTCTTATCACATTTTTCATTATTACCCTTAAACACAGAACCATTAGCTTTCCACTCACCCTGCATCTCCTTAAGTGTAGCCAACATCCCTGCAGCATTACCCATCTCATCATTTGCCTTATAACTCATATCAAAGCATTTTCCATCTATGCACTTTATTTCTTCCCCACACACAACTCTCTTTCTCTCTTCTATGTTATCCCTTTTAAATGATGGAGGCCTATACCTCTTCTCCTTCTTTATATATTTCTCACTTTCTTCACAATTATATACTCTATTCTGCGCTACACACCAATCTCCTACCTTCTTTTTGCATTCTGCACTCCTTAGCTGGCAATATGATGCATCATCATATTCCGTGCAGTTATTCCTTGCATATCCCTTACATCTATATACATCCTTATATCTCCAACAATCCCTGTAAACAGTTTTTCCATTTATTACCCTACTTGCTCCTGGCTCTATACAATCCCTTCCAACCCTCTCACACTTCCCATTTAACTCTACTTCTTTTTCTTCTCGCTCTTTCCTTGCTTTTTCTATCACCTCATCCATATCTTCACTTACTTTATAACTTTCCCCTGATACTCCAACACCTTTTTCCTTTGCATTAACTTCAATTATAAAAATAATTATTAATGTCATTATTAACGCAATTCCCAGTAGCGAGATTTTAAAATATGTGTATCCCAAAGATCCCGTACTTTCCATTTTTACCAATTTATCATCCTTTATTATCATAGCGGACAATCTCCATCCCATTCATCTATTAATTTAGCGCAGCATTCCTGACGTGCTTCTATTTCTATATTAAATTGCCCTTGTCTTGCATATATCCATGTGACCTCTAGCTGATTCCACCCATTTTTTAAATATGGTCTTAGCTCTATATTCACTGTTTTATTAAGATTTGTTCCATCATACTGAGAGCATCTTCCACCCTTCCCATTGCCTGCATCTACATATGTATCACTGCCATGGCATTCATTTGCTATTTCTAACTTATCTCCTCCCCAAGTATTGTACACTACCACTCCATTCATCTTAATCATTCCATGGTTATCAAAACCTACTTTCCTTAATTTAAATTCTCTGATGTATGATATATTATTTAATTCAAACGTACCTATTGCTATCGTTGTTTTACAACAATCTGCTTGATGGCATTGGTTTACACAACTCTTCCACTTACTGAGCCCTTGACCCGCATAGCCTGTACTCTCTGATGTAAAAATTATATTTGGATAATTGTATTTCCAGGTAAGACCAGATTGATAACTGTTTGCCACGCCACCAGGCCCTAGATGCTTTCCAAGTACCACATCACATTTCTTCATTTGGCAACTAACGTTTAAGATTTTCTCGCAATAAAACAATCTATCCTCATCTTCCTCGCATTTCTTATCCTCTCTTATCAATCTACTATCTTCCACATCTACATAATATTCCTCAAACTCTACATTCTCCCCTCCCACATCTTTATCCGCTATTTTACACTCAGTTTTTCCTTCTACATTCAATCCTGATATCGGATTCGAAGTTACCGCATCACTCTTTTTTATAAATTCTTTATGTTGTAATTTCCCAACTGTGTAATTTGACCTATGCGGATTCTCTGCATACGAACTCTTTGCCGCTCCTATCGCTTCCCTAACTCCTTCGTTTTCATCCTTCTCTTGTCCCTTTACCCTAGCGTCTCCCTTTGACCTTAATTCATACTCACTATATCCTGATTCCTTTGGCTTCTCTGTATATCCGTCTAATTCCTTTACTTGATTACTAAGCTCTCCCTTACCAGTCTCCCCCACATACTCTTTTGCTTCTTTTTTATAATCATCTATGTAATTAAAATTATATTCTTCTCCCTTAACTTGATTCACTTGCATTAATTCACCTAATATCACTACGTTCAATATTAATAAAATTGCAATTTTACTTTTACTTCTTTCAACACTCACTGGCTTTTTTAACCACATACCATTCCACCAGATTTATTAAATACACCTTCCACATACTCAAAGCTTACATTCCCTGCTATCTTATTATACTTTGTGCCGTTGCAACTTGCCGCATCTGTACCCAAATTACCTCTTTCTTCATTCTTACTACATCCACCCTCCTTAACTCCAGCAACAACAAATGTTGGCACCACTTTCACTTCAAATTCTTTAAAACTCTCAGGGTCTATAACAACTCCATACCCAGTCTTCCTCATCATCTCACTCAAATACTTTGCTGTTTTTTTATAACTTCCTTCCTTAAATCCTCTCATCACTGGTACCCACCCCCTTACCTTTGCTTCTCTCACTATATTTTCCAGGTTATTGTCACTTAATGACAATGATACGAAAACTAATTTTCTGCATTTCTCACTAATACCTAAAATTCCACTATTAATATTTTTTTCATCTGTAGCATCTATAGCACCAGCACCTTCAAATAATTTCGTTTCTTTTATATATTCATCCACTCCTTTAAAACTCTTCCTTTTTAGCTCATATGATTCTTTGGCATATTCCTTTGCTTTTTCTGTTGCATCTTTTGCATACTGATGAACTTCCTTCTTATTTAATTCCAATACTTTAGGATTATCATATTTCCTGACCTCTCCCTCATATTGTATTGCTTTTTTTGCTCCTTCTTCCGTAATCTTACCTAATCCCATCTCTCCTATATACTCACGTCCCTCAACTTCCATTATCAATTTAGCACTACCTAAAAAATACAATAACAACACCACTATTTTTATTGTTTTTTTGATTTCTTTGTTTTTTACTTTCTTTCTACCGATTGCCAAACTTAAAAAGTTTTTCTCAAATAAACTTAAAAGATTTTTCCTAAAAATTATTTTCATACTCCAACATCCCATATTTACATAATACAGCAATATTTCTTGCGCCACACCAAATACCCAAAGTCTTCTCCATTACCTGGTATTTCTCTCCCCGCTCCCCATATTGCACTCAGTCTCCCGAATGGATTGCAGCACATACCACCCGTACTATTCGGTATCGGGAATGTCATTTGTAATTTATACTGCGTTTTCTTAACCTTAACCGCCAACTGCTTCTTGCACACATTACTCACAGTATCCCAAGCAAGCCCTACTCTATGCAACCTTGCAATCACCCTCTCCACTATTAAACTACTCGCCTGCACTCCCCCGACATGGTTCTCTACAAAACCTCCAAATGGATATAACCCTCCATCACATCCTGCGCACCAAAATAAGTTATCTGATGAGAATCCACTCGTTGCCATCATACAATCTGCACTACATGCAAGTTGCGCTATTGGATTACCAAATAATATCGCCTCAGGATTTAATATTGCATTTAACTCATCATTGTTCCAAAGTGGATCAAACTCACTTAAATACGCAACATCTATAGATGTTTGCTCTAAACACACAAAATCCGTCAATAACTCTAACCAATAGATAAGTGGATATATATACCAATGTACATGATAAAAACTATGCTTCAACGCCTCATTATTACTCTTCCTTGCCACACTCCCATGCTTCTTAGCGCTCTTCATTAACTGGAACCCTCCAAGACTCACCATACAATATGGTGTCCTCGTAACATCAGCAAGCCTCGCTGGCTCCCAAAAGCTTATTGGTATCCCAGGTACTGGTAATTTCACTCCTCCAACATCCTTCATACACAAACATGGTATTGTGCTTGGATTGTTCGTATCTTCCCTCCCACCTGAATATAAAGGTATGTTTCCTATCTTGATCGGAAATATACAACTCCAGCATATATCTGTAATCGGATTTACAAATTTGCCAACGCATGGCTCACTTCTTGCTTTTTCTACATTACTTGTTAAGGTTAGAATTATTGTTATTATTTGTAATAATGGTTTTATATACTTTAATCGGTCACATTGTTGCTTACAGGTGGGCCCACTATTTTTTCCAAACCTTATGACTTCATACCACCTGTGAGCTTCTATATGGATGTTGCTTTCTTCTGGATTTATCTCTATCTCTATGCTATATTCATTACATGAATTATGAATTACACTACTTACTTTTTTATGAAAGACGAAGAGGTTACTATGCATTATAAAACTTTTGATACTCATAAATACATTAAAAGCCTCCAAGAAAGCGGCTTTAATGAAAAACAAGCTGAAATGCTCGTTAAATCCCTTCTTGAATCCAGAGACTTTGACCTCTCTATTCTTGCTACTCGCGAGCAGGTTTCTAAAATTGAATCTAATCTTGAGAAACAAATTTCTGCTACGCGTGAACAGGTTTCTAAAATTGAATCTAATCTTGAGAAAAAGATTGATAATGTCGAAACTAAAATTAAAGAACTTAGTAATACTATTTCTAGTAATAAATATGATATTATTAAATGGATGGTTACTCTTTTTGTAACCATGATTATTGCTATTTACCTTAAACGCTAACTTCATCTTACCATCACCTCCCTTATCTTGAGTACCTTCCCATCTTGCATAACTATCGCAGGAACTGCTTTTATCCCAAGCTGCTTTATCAGCACTCCTCTTTGATCAAAGTAAAAATCTAATTTATATTCCTTTTCTAATTTAACAGGCGATCCTCCTGTTAATATTAACTTTGGCTTTATTTCTGATTCTTCGTATTTTTTAATTACATACTTTAATTGATCCTCATCTCCCCCATCAAAAAATATTAATTCATATGGCATACTAACCACATCCAGTGGGTTTACTTTTGTTCCCTTCCTATGGAACACTATACCCCTTGCGTCTCTTAAATCTTCCTTTACCTCTATACTAGGATCATACTCATATTCCCTTACTTCAGTAGCCCTTCCTAAATTCAAAGATTTGGGACTCTTAATTCTATCACTTACCTCTTTCTTCATTCTCTCGTTATGCTCATCCAACTCTCCTCTTGCTTCCATATCACTTAACTTGCCCTTTATTTCCTCTATCGCATCTACTTCCTTAATCTCACTCGTTCTTCCCACCACTCCAAAATCTTTTGCCTTTGCATTAATTGAAAGTAATAAGGCACTTATTATTACGAATATCCATATCACCACTATAGTGATAGGACTTGTCACTATAATTTTTAAAATCCTATATATTCTACTTTCCTTCTCCTGATTTTTTCTAACCATCTCCATACATCTCCTTCGCTACCTGCTCAACAGCCTCTTCTAACTTCTTCCCATCTCCCTCATATCTCTTAACTCTCTCATACTCCTCCGGCTTTGTTGAATATAACACCCTAGAAAATGGTTCAAGTATCAATCTACCTATGCTCGCATGCTCAGATGTCATTATCATCACTTCTGAATACTCACCAGGCTTGGATGTCACTGACTCTAACATTTTCTGCTGATAATCATTGATCTTAAATTTTTCACTCTTCTTAAGTAACGCTATCGATTCACTCTTCTGCTTCAAACAACATAACCAATCACTATTCATAAATGCAGCCTCAGCTCCAGGACTTGAATAAAAATCATCTAGATTCTGTGTTCCTACCACAAGCGCTCCTCTATACTTTCTAAGCGTTCTTGCAAGCCTCTCTATAAATTCTCCTCCCTGCTTGCCCTTAAGTAAATCCCATGCCTCATCAAATATTATTGCACTCTCTACCTTCCTTCCTCCAAGTATCACCTGATTTGTAATCAGTAACATCAATATCTGCACTACAACTCTCTGCAAATCCTTCTTACTCTTTAACTCCTCTAATTCTGTTACAAAAAATCTCGCACTAAAATCTATATTAGCCTTACCATTAAAATATTTCCCATACGCTCCATCCCTCGTATATGGAAATAACATCGTCCCTATCCTTTGACACGTAACTCTATCCTCTTCCTGATTCAAAAACCACTCTGCTAAATCTCCAATTCCTGCTTTAGATCCTTTCTCACTCCACACTTCCATTAACGCCTTTTCTATCAATGAATCTTCATAACTACTTGTCCCTTCTTTCGGTGCCGCCATCATACTTATTATTGGCTTCATTACCGATAGCGCATCCTCTATATGCTCCTTTGACCTCTCATCTATACTGCTAAATGGATTTAAACATAATCCTGATTCCGTGCTAAATTCTATAAACTGCCCATCTAATATCTTAACCTGCTTCTCAAAACTCCTTCCCACATCAAGTACATATACCTTCCCTCCCCTCCTAAGTATACTTACCGCAAGCTCCTGCATAAATACTGATTTCCCAGCTCCACTCCTTCCTACTACCGATACATTGTAATTTGTATTTCCTAAACTCTCATCAAATGGATACCAGTAGTATAACTGCCCTCTCCTTCCTGCAAGCAACATTCCTGCCTTTTTACATCCCTTTGACTCTCCTTGTAGTGGCATCATGTTAACAGGCTCATGCGATAGTGTCGTTCTTAACTTCTTTAAGTAACTCATATCTAACGCCATATCTTCTCCCCATGATAACGGCAATATACTCTTAAGTGATAACATCACCACAAACCTATCTCTCTTTAACTCCCATCCATTCGCTCTATATAAACTATTCACTATTTGCTCAGATGATCCTATACTCTCTTTTTTATCTATAAGTACTATCTGCATTCCAGTCCTTACCAACCTCTCATTCTTTTCTAATTGCTCCCTCACAAATTCCCATTCCTTCGCTTCTCGCTTAAGTGCTGGTATCCAATTCCCAAGTGGCGATGATGCCTGTGACTCTACCCTAGATGCCTTCGCCAACATCCCAGTCTTCTTAAATTTTCCATTCTCTATATGAACTCCCAAATGAATCAGAAAACTACATGGTATTTTTAGATAATCATTAAACTGATCTCCTATTAAATTATTCATTAATCCAAATCCCCAAGCTCCCGGATATCTCTTCACGCTCAAAAATCTCATCTCATACTCACCCTCATCCATCGTTATGCTGTCCGCATTTAATCCATACTGTTTATCCTTATCTATTATTTGGTATTTTATTTCATTATGAGGATTCCACTCTCCTATACTCCTTTGGCCACTCTCATTATAATTTAATATGTCACTCAAATAACTTATTAAATCCTCAGGCCTAAATACATGCGCTTCCCCACTCCTTGTTTCAAAGGCAGATTTAACCTGCTCTTTTAATTCCGCAATCTTACTTCTTACTACTGGCCCTTTCTCAGTTACCGGCATTGATACCGATACCACTCCCCTAAAATCTCTTATCCTAAACTTCCCCTTACCCCTTCTACTCAACTCCTCAAAATACTTCGCTCTTTTTTCTTCTAATTTCCCGATTATACTCCCCTTATTCTCCTTTACCTTCCAATTATCTATTATATGCTCCACTTTCGGCATTGCAGATAATAAAAATTGTATATTTGACCCCTCTGGCAATATACTTCCAAATAACCCTGATAATTCATTTTCTAACTTTCCCTCGCTCCCCACATATAATCCAATCTCAAATATAAATCCTATACTGCTGCTTCCTAAAAATAACCCATGTTCATAATCGTAACTTTCATATGGCAATAAATCACTCAAACTATGATAACTTAAAAACTCTTTCGCTTTCCTCCTTACCTCACTTCCTTTTAAGTTAGTCCCATATTCACTACTTTCTCCAAAATACTGAGCTATCTTTTTTGCTATATTATTTAACATCTACCCACCTGCCTCCTTCTATTACTGTATATAAATAGGTCTCTCCTATGTAATCTCCCATCTCATCCTCAAATCCATTAATCCATACTCTCCCTGTCTGCTCTGGCACCCTTCTTACTTCGTTTTGTAATTTTTTATTCTCTACCTCCCCTCTATACTCTTCATTAATTCTAAGCCTCACAAATCTACCATCCTTTATTGAATCAACTTTTCCTTTCCCTAGCTCTCCTTTTGTCACCATCTCATTTACTTCAGTCACTGACTTACATCCAGCTCCCATTCCTACTCCACACTCCGTTACTTTCTTACCACTGCATCCAACTAAACCTGTAACTAGTATTATAACCGCTATTATTTTTTTCATTTTAATCTCCCTTTTCATTTTGATTTTTCCTTTTTTAATGTTCACTATTATTTACTTCTTGCTTTGATACTTCTAATTCCTTTTCTCTCTTAATACTTAATCTTTCTTTTACTCTGCTACTTCCAATATCTGCTCCTTCTGTAAATACCACATCCACTATTCTCCCACTTTCAATCTGAATAATCGGCTGTATACTCTCAGCCCTATCTATATAATATTTCGATAACCTATCCATACTGCTGCTTGCTCCTGACATCATCCCCTCATTAAATTTATCACTCGTACTTCTCTTTGGTATAAATGCTCCCATTGGATTTATCACTGCCGGTTGACTTGGATTAAATACTCCAGCTACTCCCTGTAACACTCCTCCCAAAACACTCTTTGCCAAATATCCCCTTCCCTTTTCTACCACTATTCCTTTTATCCCTGCTCTCCCATCCTCTCCTGTCACATATCCTGCAACTTCCGTCTCTATTATTTCTCCACTCGTCCTCTCAACACATGTTAGCTTTTCTAACCTCGCAAATACCCTCTCACTCGATAAATCTCCATATCCACTCCCAACTATATGACAGTCCTTCAAATCACTTTGAAACTTCCTAGGTAATGTTCCCCTATCTATCAATCTTATTAATATAGGCCTTGGATCACTTGATGATGTTAATGCTGTTGATGCATCTACCCCTCCAAGCAATACTGCTTTCGCAAAACTTCCTGCCGGTATAGTATCTTCCTTATTCTTAACTTTCTCCCTCTTATCTCCACTTCCTAACTCTATTTTAATTTTTCTTATTCCTTGCTCCTTCTTCTCTACAAATGGCTTCATTTCTCCCACACCACCTACTCGCTCATGACTTGCCACTCCCCCTATTAAATCCCTAAGTGCCGCTATTTCCTCTTTTAATAATTCTATTTCGCTTATTTCACTATTTCTTACACTTTCTTCCTCATTTGCATTGATTGCTTTTGTTAAATCTTCCTTAATACCCGATATTCCATCTTGTAATGCTTGTATTTTACTCTCCTGCTGATACCTCCACGCAGCTTCTGAATCCACTTTATCTCCTACAGACTCTATCTGTCCTTTATAGAGTGTTTTCTCCTCTTCCTTTTTACTATCCCCAGTACTCCATGTAGACTTTACTTGCTTCATTACTAATAATCCAGCTGTCCCAAGTGCCGTAAATAATACTATTGCTACCACCCATTGCTTACCCCTTACACTTAAACCCTCCCAAATTCTCATTCCTTGAGCCCGTTTACTTTTTTCTTGATTACCTACTTCCTGATTTGTCATACCTTGGTCCTGATTATTTACTTCCTGATCTGTCATAACTTTACCTGCTATATATTACTTTATATAATTTCGTCTCGTCTCCCTCTCTTAAAGTCCTGCTTTCTAACATAATCGCTGCAACTCCATCTCCAGCAAATTGCTTTTCATATAATATCTTCTGACCCTTTCCTTTATTGCATAACTTCCATACTTCTACTCGGTACTTTCCTACCACCTTGTCTCCTTCAAATTCTATCTCCAGTCCACCTTTACTCAAATAACCTTGTCCCTTGTCTTTTAATGCAACTCCTCTCACATATTTAATCATGTTTACAATCTCATCATGCCTTATATGCTTACTTCCTATCAGCTTCTCACTCGCTTTTTCAGAATCAAGTTGACTTATCAGTATAAATTCCCCCTCTCCCTTCTTTAATTTTAAACTTATGTCTTGCGTCTTCCCTTTTTCCGTCACCACTGTAAATACTGCATTCTTATTGCTATGCACATCTAACAATTTAACAAATATTTGACCTAATCTCTCGTCACTCTCAAGTCCAAATTCTTCCCCAAGCCCTATTACCTCAACTATCCTGTCTCCTTCTATTTTTACTCTATTTGCCTCATTCCTCGACATATATCCCTCTATCCTTTTACTCTCTTCTAATCCATATTTCTGCGTCCCAGCTACTCCCTCCTCACTTACTCCAAATACTACCAATGACACTGTAAATACTGCCAGCCCAAATTTTATATAATCAAATACTCTAAAACCCTTGCCTTCTTTTTCGCTTTTTCTGCTTTCCCCGCCTTTTGCTTCTACACTACTTATTTGTATTATCTTTTTCTTTGTTATTGTCATAATTTTCTCTATTTACTTTTAAAATTCTTTAACATAAAGATTCCACCACTATACCCAAACTCTATCTCATATATCTCCTTACTCTGTCCCATTCTCGATCCTGCTATATATTTCGTTAGCACTCCCACTATCTCAGCTTTTAGCCCCTTAACATCTACTATTATTTCTTTTGGCGCAAATACAGTAGTTACTCCCTCTTTCTTCATTCTTTCCGCATCACTTATTAATCTTTTCTCAACATCATGATAATGCTCAGCGGCCACATATCTAAGTATCACATCCTTTCTATATCCATGACTGTCAGGCGTTGTATCCAACATCAGCTTACTAAAAAATAAAGCCATCTCTTCTATATATGACTCCGATACTAAACTCCCTTCACTCCACACATTCTGCTTCATATACGCAGGGACTATTATCACCCTCTCATTCTTCCCAAATAACATTAGTCCAAGCATGATATTCGCTATCATCAATCCTAAAGATATTACTAAAAACCCATTCCTCTGCTTTAATAACTTCTCTACACTCTGATTCCACCTTTCTATCCTCATATCACTATCCAATATACTCCCTAATATCAGACCTTACCTTTGATTTAAGCTGTCTATGCATCCCAGGTAAATACCAATATATAGCATGCCTTAAAAACCCTCCTCCTATGTTTTGCTTTACATATTTAAGTGCATTATATATCGCTATACTCAACACCACCCCTGTAACTGGAAATCTAAATATAAATCCAAGTGCTAGCGGCACAAATAATGCCGCCATTTCATCCACTGTCCAAAATGCTATTCTTGTCGGGTTATCTAAATATCTTAGTATTACATTCCTATCGTACATTTCCCCCCTCTTAATTTACTTTGAATGATCCATTTACAAATCCAAAAAATACATTCACAAATATTAAATATGCAGCCCCAAACATTAACATTGTCCATCTCTGTGATATTAATGCAAAACCTGCTGTCGCTATCCCTGCTGCATTTAATACCATCGGTATTAAATATCCCTGTGAATCATCTTGCACTTTCTTTGTTAGAGTTTTTATATCAGCAATGTCAGTAATCCCTGCTAATCCATATTCTGGATACAATATTAAAACTCCAAGTATAATTAAAGAGCATGCCTGTAAAGCACTCTTTATTTTCTTATCTTCTCTACCTTCTTTTTCTCGGCTTCTAAAGCATTCTTCTTTTATTCCCTCCAGTTTTAAATGCCCTTTTACCAATATATTGGCAAACCCTGTTTGCATTTTTTTAATTATTTTTGCTGTCTTCATTTTTTATTCTCCTTTTTTAATTTATTATTTGTTTTTTTTAGGAACTAGTTTCCTAAATTTATTATTTGATAATTCTCACCTTATTACATCTACTTCCACACCCTCCTCTAACTCTCTTTCTACTCCTTCTTTCGATACTTCCTCCTCATACTTTTTTAGCTTCTCCTCATATACCTTATTCTCTTCTTCTAATTCTCTTATCCATTCTTCTCCTGCTTTTGCTTTTAACTCCCTCACATCCACGCATATCATTACCCCATAATCCTCAAATACATTGATAAATACTCCTTTTTCTGATTTGCTTAACTCCCCTCTTACTATCACCTTCTTACCCGCTTTCAGATGCTTACCAAAATGATCTATTATTCTTTTGTTCCACACAAATATTTCAAAAAAATCTACCTTCTTCTCTGTTTTACCCCTCACTACTACCGTTACCATCCCATACACATTTCCTTCTTTAGTCTCTCTTAGCCATATATCCCTGACTAATCTGCCACTTAACTCAACTATATTTCTATCTCTTACCATTTTATTAAGCCTCCTTTCCTCTATCATTTGTTCAATTCATCTTCTTCACCTATGGTGATTTCTCCATAGCTGTCCAACAGCATATAATCTACTTTTTCCCTTCACTAAACGTTCCTCTTAGCTTTACTCTTTTGCCAATTTCTAGTTTCTCCCTGTTTTCTTTGCAATATCTTGCTATCCTTTCACTCCTTATAAATACCTCACATTCCTTGTAGTTATATTCTCTTATATGCATCCAACTAATTCCTTTTACCTCATTTTCCTGATTAACCCCTATATGCGGCTCCTCTATTATTATCCCACTTACTGCGACGTTTTCTTGAAACTTTCTTATATATTTTCCTGCTTGAACTCTCATATTTACCTTTCTATTTGTTTATAATAACCCTGATATTGATTTCACTAGCCCTTCTGTTAACTTTGGCTCTGCTTCCTCAAATTTCAGATTGGTTTTCTTTGCTACACTCATTATTCTCGTTTGATACTTCTTCCAATTTGTCTTCTTCTCCCATCTGGATTTTTTATACCCACTTGTTCCTTGCTTTAAATTGGCATCACTACTCTCACTGACATATTCTCCATCTGCTTTCTCACTTATTTGTAAATCTGTTATCATTGTAAAGTTCACTACTTCTACCGCTGCATCTAATATTGTATTACCTATTCCTGTAATCAATCCTATACCAAGCATACTTCTCCCACTTCCTCCTGTGGCTCCTGCAATTGCAGCTCCTGTTGCAAATCCTTCCAGTCCACTTCCATAGCCTCCAGTTAACGCTTGGAATGGATTTTCTAATGTGCTTTTCCCTACTTGCAATACATTTGCTTGGATCATTATATTCGCACTTTGGGTACTATTTACAATTCTGTAACCTTTGCTTTCTATCGCTGCTCTAATTTTGGATTCAATTTCTAATCCTGATTTATCACTTGTGTTTCTGATTTGTAGCAATACTGTTTTTTTATTATCATCAATTGGATCTAAGAATATTGTTTCACTCATCTTCGTCTCTACTTCCAACTTTCCGTGCTTGATCATTTTACTTGTGGTATTGCAGCCTACTAAGCTCCCCATACTCGTTGTTATTACTGCTATTGCTATGTATTTTTTTAATATCTTTTGCATAAGATAACTGTTTTCAATTAATAATATTTATATTATAAATGCTATAGTGATAAATGCAATAGTTATTTTGTCGTTTTTAGATATTTTTAATTTATGGCATTTTCCTCCTTTTCCAATATAATACGATGATTAAGGCCTAATTATGCTTATAATGACTAAAATTAAAGATACTAAATTAAACAATCCTCATGGTAGATTGAGATTTATTAGATCTATATCTGGACTAACTAGAAATGAAATAGAAGAAAAATATGGATTACCAGAAATAACTCTTAGAAAGTGGGAAACTGGCAATATTACATTAAGTAAGAAAGGTATTATTAGATGCTTAGACCTTTATAGGCAAGAAGATATAATATGCTCAGAAGACTGGATTATAAACGGTACTGGCCCAAGACCATATTTAGCAATAGAATTTAAGGAATCTAAAAACATTACTGATGATATTTTAAATTTCTTCAGAACAAAATATCAAAATTGTATGACTTATAAAATAACTAATAAAGACATGCTTCCTCTATACAAACCTGATGACTATGTAATAGGTGATGTGTATAGAGGTGATATAAAAGATCTTAATGATAAAGATTGTATCATTTTACTATCATCAGAAAAAATTATTTTTAAAAAACTATTTTATTCAGAAGATAAACAAATAAGCCTTATATCTACTAACCCTACTGCTACTAAAACCCCAATTATAGTTAATCCTTCAATAAAATATTTAGCTCCGGTGTTATGGCATAAAATACGTTTTTAAAATGCCTTACATAGATTTTATAATTATATTTATATTCCTTTTGATAGCACTCACTATAGGATTTAGAACTATAGTGGACTGAAAAATCAAGACAAAATTTTGAGAATTTTGCTTCCTATTATTAAGCAGCATTTTTCAATGCCTCTAAATAAACATTCATGGGCTTTTTATAGCCAATGCTAGAATGAAATCTTTTGTTATTGTATTTACTAACATATTCACTAATTACCTCCTTCAGTTCTAAAATATTATTAAATTCATTTATAAAAATACAATTGTATTTTAAAGTTCTAAAAAATCTCTCAATCGCAATATTATCAATACTCCTACCTTTACCATTCATAGAAATTTTAACACCATGTGTTTTTAATATATTAATATGTTCTGAGCCTGTATATTGGCTTCCTTGGTCACTATTAAATATTAGTGGCGCTGGATATTTAGCAAGAGCCTCCTGTAAAATAGTAGTAACTAAGCTAGAATCCATGCAATTTGAAAGC